>JAZNQB010000240.1:0-1959 GCA_045589995.1 Paludibacteraceae bacterium | reverse complement strand
AGTACAGAGTACAAAGTACATTTTTCTAGTATCACTAGTATCGCTAGATAAACTAGCCCTATTAGCCTAACTAGATAAACTAGAAGAACTAGGGTGTACGGTGTAGAGCGATTAGTCTAATGGGACAAATTAGTCTAATTGGGCTAATTGGACTAATTAGACAAATTGGACACCGGACGCCGGAGGCTGGACACCGAAGGCTGAATGAGCCGGAGGAGTCGGAGGCCGAGGACCGGACGCCGGACACGCAAAAGATTATAAAACTGCGGTGTAGAGCGCGATGATTTGCTCCTCGGTGACTTCTCTTGGATTGCCCGGTGTGCATACATCTTGGATGGCTTGCGCTGCTAAAGCAGGGATATCCTCTTCCTTGATATTGAGTTCTGACAGTTTCTGTGGGATACCTACTCTAATGCTGAGTTCCTGTACCGCTTTGACTGCTGCTTCTGCTGCTTGCTGCTTATCCATACCGCTTATGTCCACTCCCATGGCTTGCGCTATATCGGCGTACTTATCAATACAAGCCGGCATATTAAAATTCATGACTACCGGCAAAAGTAAGGCATTTGCCACACCATGAGGAATATCAAACAATGCCCCTAATGGGTGTGCCATTCCATGTACTAATCCCAGTCCGACATTAGAGAAAGCCTGCGCCGCTATATACTGCGCGAGTGCCATTCCTTGTCTTGCATCCGTATTGGTTGGTTGCTCAACTGCTAATGGGAGGTATTGGGCAATCATCTTAATAGCTTGTATCTCATACATATCCGACATCACCCATGCACCTTTGGTGATATATCCCTCAATGGCATGTGTGAGTGCGTCCATACCTGTGGCAGCTGTCAGTCCTTTAGGCAAGGAATACATGAGTTCAGCATCCACGATAGCTACTGCAGGAATATCGTTAGGGTCCACGCATACCATCTTGGTTTGCCTTTGCTCGTCAATGATGACATAGTTGATAGTTACTTCTGCTCCCGTACCAGCAGTGGTAGGGAGAGCGATGATAGGCACTGATTTATGCTTGGTGGGCGCTACTCCTTCGAGGCTAACGACATCCGCAAACTCAGGGTTGTTATTCACAATTCCTATGGCCTTCGCTGTATCGATAGAAGAGCCACCGCCGATAGCGATGATACAATCGGCTCCGCTGGCTTGGAAAGCAGCTACTCCTTGCTGCACATTGGTGACAGTAGGGTTTGGTTTGATTTCAGAGTAGATTTCATATGGGAAAGCCACTTCGTCTAATACGCTCGTCACCATTGCGGTAGTGCCGCAGGCGATGAGTCCCTTATCTGAGCAGACAAGTGCTTTGGTGAGGTTCATTCGTTGTAATACTTCTGGCAATTGCTTTCTTGCGCCAGGACCGAAGTAAGAAACTTCATTTAAGATAAAACGGTTGATCATAGTAATGAGTAATGAGTGGTGAGTAATGGGTATATTAGGAGATGGTCCCGTGATGGTCACGGTAAAGACCTGTTTTACATAGTTATTGTATATGTACCAGATGTGTATTGTTTTGGTTCGGAGCCATCCGGCAGGATGACAGTGGCTGTTGTTCCTTCTGGGATAGAGAAAGTCCAAGTCCATTGTGCTCCCTCGTAATGCCAAGCACTGGTAATCAGTCCTGCTTGTGAGTTGTATTCTGCTTTGAGGTATCCGAGTCGTGGGTCTGGCACCGGTTTGAGTATGATATGCTTGAAGCCTGGTTGCATGATATCGGCATTGATACCAGCAACTGTCTGCCATATCCACTGGCACACACATCCGTACGCATAGTGATTGAAACTATTCATTCCATTAGGAGCCATTCCTTTCTCAATAGTATAACTATTCCATCGCTCCCAGATAGTGGTCGCGCCATTATCAACCGAATAGAGCCAGCTTGGATTGCGTCTTTGGAAGAGCAGTTCGTATGCCACATCTACCATTCCATTATCCGTGAGTGTCTGCATG
>JAZNQB010000239.1:0-3420 GCA_045589995.1 Paludibacteraceae bacterium | reverse complement strand
GCGCCCCCGCCCTGCTGAATAGCAGTCCAGACACCGCCACTCGTCACAGGGTTTGTGCTTCCCTCAGTAGGGACATAATCAAAATCAAGAAGGCTCTGCAAATATGCACTATTGAAACTCCAATTGCTCCCATTGCATTTAATCCTATACAGAACCAACTGAGTCTGGTCAATACACGCAAATGTAAAGATATTTACTTGCCTATAGATAAGGTAGTAATATCTTCCACCATATACGCACACAGGAAGCAATCCGTCAGTGATAGCCTGAGCAATCTGCGTTGAAGTAGTCGTACCATATGTACAATAGTACAGTCCGCTTGCTTGCGTAGGTTCTGGAACATCACCGCCGTCATCAATGGCGACAATCAGTTTCCTCAGAATCTGCACCAACTGCATCCCGTCAGGTCCTTGCAAGGATAATTCGTTAGGGTTGATATCAAATTCCACCGCAGTCCCTCCTTATTTGGTTCTCAAATCTTCCACCATTGCGGTGGGCTTGTTGTCAACAGCACTGGAATCATCACCAATCATATTTTCATCATCAGTCTGTCTATAGTCGTCTCTGTAGCTTACTTCAATATCCAGTCCGAAAAGGCCATTGATTTTATCAGCGGCATCTCTACGCATTTCAAGTCTTGTGTACCTACTGGCGATAGTACCGCCCATATTCCTGAGCACTTCATCACTAACAAGTCTTTCCTTCTTCTGGTAGCTAACATTGCTAATACCCAGCTCCGTTAGAGCTTCATTCCACACCTGCATCTTCATCTGATACAGTTTATCAGCAACAAATGGAGCACCAGTGTTCAAAGCTGTTACCTGCTTGACATTCAAATCCTTCTGCCCAAAGATAAACGGTTCGTTACCATCATACTTGGCATACAGATTCAGCATAGTCAATCTCTCATTCTCGTTACAGAGAATCATGACAGGAGTTTTCTGAGCCTTGCAGTTAACATCAATCGCCTGTTCGAGGTCAGCCAGTCTTCGTGCATCGAAGTCAACAGTATAACAACTCGGAATTCTCAGGTAGTTATTCCAAATAATCACACTGTTTTCCTCATTCAGCAATGCACTCTTATATCCACTTGTACTATAGGCATAGTAGTCTTTCGGGTTCGTGTACACATCGAATGGCCCCGCCCACATGACAGGCAAGCAGAGATAACCAAGTTCAGGGTCTTTGAAGAACACAGCCGCACCCTTCATGTACAGGGTTCTCTCAAGAAAACGCTTATCAATTGTCTCGGGAAGGCCATCCCACTGAAACATACTCATTGCAAGCATCATCAAGTGATTTCTGTACTTGATAAAGCTGGTCATGTTCTCAGCCATTTCAAGTCTATCTTGCTTACTACCGTACTTGTTTTTCTTCGCCATCGTCTCACCCCTTTCTTAAACTGCATTGTTATTCACGCTGTAGTCGTAGTTACCAAAGACGGCACTACTTCTCCAGAAGCGAATACCCCTGTTGAACAGGTTTTGAATACTGATAATATCATCAGAAGGCAAGTCTCCATGAATACTGCATCCAATAGTCTTGACATATGTATAGCATCTACGCACATTTCTATTTGGCACACCTACTCTGTGCGAGGCATAACCATACATATCAAAATATTTATCAATAATATAGGCATATTCTTCTTTGATTCTTTTGTTGAAAAAGGCGAATGTCATTAGTCCTGCCTGATACATCATAGAAAGATTTGTATTTCCTTTAATTTGTGGAGGCATAATTTGATGATTATATTTTTCACCAAGAGTGTACGCAGTTTTATCTAAAGTACCTTCAATACTTGATACAGATGGTGCGGCGAGTGTTTTTGCCAAGTCCGTAACTACATCAATTTGTTTAGCGATATGAGTTCCAACATTTTGTGCTACCCATGCCTTATATGCGTCATAAGCGAAAGAGCACATTGGGAAACCTGTAACTGATATAATTTCATCAGTATTCCACCCTGTAGTGCCCTTGTATCTATAAGGCCAGCATACCATACCAGAATCAGTAGATACATTTCCCCAAAGTCTCAGGACAGGTCTATCAGCGGTGAAAAATTCATATCTATAAGTAGCGGCATTTCCTTGGTTGTTAGATATATACAAAAATGAATAAGGATAAGTCAGTAGTTTCTTATTTCTTGGAGTATAAGCGCCTATTCTTGTTGGCTTATCAAATGTAAGTGTTTTAATAGCGGCTCTTGCGTTACCAGTTATTGAGTCTTTAAAGTCATACGGAAACATAAATAATGCAACAACACCGTCAATCTTCGCGTTGCTATTTATGGCATCGAGTAGGCCATTTATAGAACTAATAACGCTTGAGGAAAGAGGCCAGATAGTGTAGAAACAACCACTATACAAATCTCCATACAATTCAAGTCCGTAGATTATTCTACCTGATTCAACATCACCAGTAATACCATACAGAGTAGCAGGGTCAAAGCTTGTAACCAAGCAAATACCAGGGTTAAATTCAAACAAACCACTATTATTAGGATTTCCGTCATAATCGTATGTTGGAATATCATCGAAGTATTCGCCGTGTTCAAGGTCTTCTGGAAGCGTATTGCTACCCGGAATATCTACGCTTGCGTGTTCACGCTCAATTAAGCACTGGTTGAGAACATAATCAAAGTGCCATGTCTGCATAACATCAATATGATACTGTACATCAACAGTGTTATTGTTTACATACTCAACCTTATCAACAAATGCGTAAAACCATTTGTTCTCATAGTTGCTATTCTTGAACATCATATAAGTGCTATTGTACAAATCCCTAATGACGCTACCACCGTAAACATCGGTAAGAAAACCTACACGCAACCACCCTCTGTTTTTTCTCTGGTAACTCTGGTTAGTAAAGGTGTGTTTAGTCCTGTTCAAAAAATAGTTAGTCTGCTGTTCTTTGTTGTCAAAGTAAAGCGTGTTCTCATAGTCAGGGTCAAGAGGAACATCATGCAAGAATCTTATCTCAGTATTAGGTTCAATGTAAGCCATTTTCTCACTCCCTTCAAAATCAGGGAGAGGATTTTACTCCTCTCCCCTTGGAGGAATTTACTGCTTGTTAAAGGTAAGGGTAGCGCCCACGGCAGGAGCAAGCACATACTTACCTTCGGCAGTCGTAATGAAGTTGGCGGCAGCCACATAGGTAGCACCCATGTACTGCACAGTGGGCTTACTGGTAACGCTAACATTACCATGATTGATGCCATCCCACATGAACGCACCATAGGGGTGAACCGCAATGCCAGCACTGGTCAACAGTTCGTCCTGCACGAACTTGTAACCAGTCAGGTTGTCATTGCCAAGCGTGATAGTCCACGCGCCGTCGTCAGAGCTGTCACGGCTCAGCACGGTAAAGGTGATGCTCGCAGGAGCGGTAGCGGCATCGCCATCAATGAAGACAACG
>JAZNQB010000238.1:0-1555 GCA_045589995.1 Paludibacteraceae bacterium | reverse complement strand
GGTAATAGAGAATATAACACAATAAACATTAATATATATGTATTCAGATCCCAAAGATTGTCTTTATTGTCAGAACAATGAGACATTACACAACTTAATGATTGAGATTACCCATCTTCGTGTATCCCGTGCATTTCTTTTTAAAGAGCAGACTTACCATGGTCGTTGCTTGGTGGCGTATGATGGTCATGTGAATGATTTGAATGAACTGTCAGATGAGCAGCGCAACCTTTTTATGGCAGATGTGGCGCAAGTGACGAAAGCGATGCAGAAATTATTCAATCCAGAGAAGATTAATTATGGTGCATATTCAGATAAACTGAGTCATCTTCATTTCCATTTAGCTCCGAAGTATGTGGATGGACCGGATTACGGCGGTACATTCCAGATGAATCCTGGTCAGGTTTATCTCACGGAGGATGAGTATGCTGCAATGGTAGCAGCACTGCGTCAAGAATTAGTAGGTTAAGGCGATAGAGATAATTTATATACAGGGTAGGTAATAGTCAGTCCTATGTTATTTCGTGATATAATAGGTCAATCGGAAATCAAGCACCGTTTACGCAAGATGGTGCAAGAGGGGCGTATTCCTCATGCGCAACTTTTTACAGGTGTGAGTGGGATAGGTAAACTGCAATTAGCACTCGCATATGCGCAATATATTAATTGTCCTCATCGTACCGACGAGGATAGTTGCGGAGTATGTCCTACTTGTTTGCAATTCCAAAAACTACAGCACCCTGATCTTCATTTTGCTTTTCCTATTGTCAAGACGGACGCAGCAGATACATGCGATGGATTCATGGATAAATGGCGTGATATGATATTAGAACGCCGCTATTTCGATCTTGATGATTGGTATCAATATTTGGGAGTAGAAACAAAGCAAGGTATTATCTATGAGAAGGAGAGTGGGGAGATAATGCGCAAACTGGCTCTTAAGCCGTATGGTAATGGTTATAAGGTGATGATTATCTGGCAACCGGAGAAAATGAATATCACATGTGCCAATAAACTACTTAAGTTATTAGAAGAGCCTTATGAGCAAACCCTTTTCATTCTCGTAAGTGAGCATCCAGAGCAATTGTTATCTACTATTCAGTCGCGCGTACAGACAATTGCTATTCCTCGTTTAGAGAGCGAGACAATCGTACAAGCACTACAGGCCAGTCATCACTTGTCGCATGAAGTAGCTACGGATATAGCTCGGATAGCTAATGGGAGTTATCTTACGGCTATAAAAAAAGCCGATGAAACCGAAGAAAATCAGCAAGAACTAAAAGATTTCATAGCTTTATTCCGTGATGCCTATACGGTGGGCGTACTTAAAGACCCACAGGCTAAATTTGCTTCTCTAAAGCGACTCAAGCAATGGAGCTTATCTATAGCCGATAGTAAAGTGGGTAGAGAAAAGCAGAAACATTTCCTGCAATATGCGCAGCAACAGGTTCGTGAGAACTACATACGCAATTTTGCACAGCCATCGCTGAACTATCAATTACCTGCTGAGCGTGAGTTCTCCACGCGTTTCGCACCATTCATACATGATGGTAAT
>JAZNQB010000237.1:0-2055 GCA_045589995.1 Paludibacteraceae bacterium | reverse complement strand
GCTATATATGCTGTTTCTTAAGATTGCCGTCTCTTTTACTTCTCTTATACCTTCCCTAAAAACACCGTCCGACGACCGAGAGATGACCGAGCGAACAGCGGCACAACTCCCTGCCCTCCAAAAGTGCTATTTATTAAGATTTTAACGATAGAATTTGCAAAAGAGAGCCGCTGAAGCCAGCAACTCTCTTTATATAGTCTGCTATTTACATCTGATAAAAAATTCTCCTGATTATTTTGCACCGCTTAATATACCATTGTCTTTATCTTCATTGTTGAGGCGTTGCCAACCTTCGCGGTGTTTGGTGCCGAAGTCAAGATTGAAGTTGAAATTGAGCATCAGCACTTGGCGATAGTTCTGCATAACGGCGGTATTGGCAGTCGGGGCAAGGGAAGAGAGATCTTTTGTGACGGTTGTTGAGCCGTGCGGAGAGAATGGATTAACCATCATAATACCAAAACCGAAATGCTCTGAATTATAGTTGATGCCTATATCGTGCGTCAACTCGCCGAGGGTCAGCGTTTCGCCCCATAAGTTATGCTGCGCAGTAACCACATCGGCAAAGAAACGCCATCCCTTCAGCAGATAGAAAATGCCTCCACGCACTCCGTAATTGACATGTTCATGATTGTAGTTATTGCCCTGACTGACCATGTATTTGACAAACGGCGTGATATTGAACATCAGTTTGTTATCAAGCAGTTTGACCTGCACACTCGGCGAGACATTCAATTTATGATAGCCGCGCTGGTTGTCATACATGCGGATGGCATAAGGCGACCCGTCTATAATTTCCTCAAAGGTTTCTTCCATAATAGGCTTGTGATCGTAGCTATAGTTTGCCCAAAGGTTGAGATTTACATGCTTGGACTGCCAAGAGAGTTCCATCTCATTCGACACATACATGACAGATTTCAGGTTGTGGTTGCCTCGCCGCATTTGGTACTTGTCAATCTGTTGCGTAATATCGGACAACTGCGACAAAGAGGGTTGGTAGCCGGACACATAGCCTTTGTATTTCCAGAACCAGCCTTTGCCGAAATCATAACTCATGGTCAACTGCGGACGGGCAATCCAATTGCTTTGTTTCTGTCCGGCTTGGTCAATGAGAGTGTGCATAACTCCAATACCTACCACATATGAAAACTTATCAACTCTGTGCCGCATTTCTGCAAACACGTAGGTCTCGGAGGTGGTCATGTTAACGGTCGCTTCGGTGCTGCCTAAATACGTATTTTTCACCCATTGTTGGTTATGCCGTGCACCTACGGTGAGCATGATATTTTCCCATTCCTTTTCATAGATAGCTTCGCCGATAAGCGACCACTTGTCACCCCTCACGGACGAAAGTACGTTCGTTGTATCGTTAGAAGCCGAGCCCCGAAGCGGTGTTTGTAGGAATCGGCGGTCGCTGTGCGTGTTGATGTATGTACCGACCACGTCAAAATACAAGTGCTGCTTGTGAGGTAGGTTGTGCTGATAATAGATGTCCAATGAGGGCGACTGACTGCTGCTGTTCTCATGGTCGTGTATCTCAAACGAATCTGTCTGCTGATATAACCGACTGTCGCGGTCGGATGCTCCGTAAGGTATGTAAGCCATGTTGTCGCGTAGGCGGATGTTCAGCATATTTTTGTCGCCGTTTGTCCAGTTGTAATTCAGTGACACATTAACAGGATAAGTCTTGTAACGCGTCGGTTCGCCTACTTCGTTGTTCTCTATCTTGCCTGTCAAAAAATGGTAGGTCTCATTGTTGGTGCGCGTCCAATATATGTCATATGGCGCATAAGTGGCGACTGCTTGTAAAGACGATTTGCCAAAATGCACCTTACCTGCCAGATAGTAATTACCGATACCCGGCAGCGTCAACCCGTTTGTTCTTGCAAGCATGAGCGAACCGCCTGTGTCGCGGTGTTTGACGATATAATCCACCACAGCAGCTGCGCCGTTGTATCGCACGCCCGGTTGGTCGTGGTACTCCACGAGGATAATATCTTTCGGATTGATGGCTTTCACATCCGATGTGCTTGCCTCTACACCGTTGATGCGTAACTG
>JAZNQB010000236.1:0-10850 GCA_045589995.1 Paludibacteraceae bacterium | reverse complement strand
TTTGCCATCTATCACAATACCAGATCCTACACCTGTACCGAGGGTAATGACAATAAAATTCTTCATACCGCGTGCAGAGCCATAAATCATTTCTCCTTGCGCTGCCGCATTGGCGTCATTGGTAACAGTACACTTAACGCCCATACGCTCGCTGATGAGTTTAGCTAATGGCACTACACCTTTCCAAGGCAGGTTAGGTGCATACTCGATACAGCCAGAATAGAAATTTCCATTCGGTGCACCGCAGCCGATACCTACTATATCACTCATCTGCAAGCCCTGAGAAGCCACAAGTTTCTTCATTTCCTCACACAAGACATTGCAATACTCGTCTATAATCGGATACTGCTGTGTAGGAATAGAACTACTGCATAGCACTTCTCCTTCTTCGTTAACTACACCAAATTTGGTTCCGGTACCACCTAAATCGATACCTAATGCATACTTTTTCATACTATTATTCAGTTGTTAAATTGTTAAGTCATTATTGATAGTATTAGTCCACTTTGATATCTGTGTTTACATTCTTGCTTCCTGCGAGTGCATAGAAGAGGATATAAGCTACACCCAAAACAGGAACGAGATAACTCAGCAATGCATTCTCTGCAGCAACCACACTCTGCAGATATGGCAATACGCCACCACCTACTACCATGGTCATAAAGATGCCAGATGCCTTAGCAGTGTATTTACCTAAGCCCTCAGTAGCCATATTAAAGATAGAAGTCCACATGACTGATGTACACAAACCCACTAACATGAGCAACAGCGCAGCGATTGGCATTGATTGCATTTCAAATGCCCAATTGGTAGGAAGCTGCACTTGAATAGAATCACCTAAAAGCATAGCCCCCCCCATAAGAAGAATAGCCAGCGCAGATACAAAAGTTACCATGGCACGGCTACTTACTTTACCACCGATAGCCGAACCTATGGTACGTCCTACGAGCATCAGTAACCAGTATAGGCCAGCTACAAAACCAGCCGCAGCAAAACCAGCAGTTGGCTTCAGATAAGAGATGAGGGTAGCAGGTACTCCCACTTCTATTCCCACATAGAAGAAGATAGCAATCACACCTAAGCGAAGGTGGCGGAAAGCGAACGGACTGCGTTCGTAAGTAATTGTTTGACCTGCTCCAGCGGGTTCTGCAATAGGAGTGAGCCATAAAATGAGGAAAATAAGTGCAAACACAGCCATAGCCATATATAGCACTACATTAACATCCGTAATAGTCTTGCCTGCCAATGATTCGCCGATGATAGCACCTACGAGCATTGGTGTCAAAGAACCGGAGAGGGAATTTAATGTGCCGCCAATCATATTGAGTTGGTTACCTTTATTACCACCACCGCCGAGCAGGTTAAGCATCGGGTTTGTCACCGTATTGAGCATGCAGACACAGAAACCACAGATGAGCGCACCAGTAAGATAAACAGCAAAACTGCTGACAGCGCCGCTGGTCCATTGTACTGCTATGCCAATAAAACCTAAAGCTACTGCAGCCAGAGCTGTCTTCTTGTAGCCATACTTAGACAAGATATTACCGGCAGGGATACCCATCACAAGATAAGCAAGGAAATTGAATAGGTTACCTAACATACCCATGCGCTCTGCTTGAGCAGGATCAGTGAAAGACTCGCCCCAAATCTTGCCAACAGGTGCAGCAAGGTTGGTAACAAACGAAATCATTGCATAGAGGAACATCATTGCTACGATAGTAATGATGCGTAACGAATTGGATTGTTTTGTACTCATGATATATAAAATTTAAAAATTAGTAATTGCGGATTAAAGATTTTGCTTCAAGAAATTCATGACACGGGTGTGCATATGGGTATGATTGTTTCCATAGCGCATGAAATGGTTGTCATCTGTATAAAGCTGCATCTCAAACTGCTTATTAGCGCGCACGAGTGCATCAAAATATTGCATCATATGCTGCACATGCACATTATCGTCTGCTGTACCATGTATAATAAGCACTCGTCCTGTGAGTTTATCTGCATGATTGATGAGTGAGGCGTTTTGATATCCCTTATCATTCACCTGCGGACGGCGCATATAACGCTCAGTGTACGCAGAGTCATATAATCGCCAGTCTGCCACCGGCGCAATAGCCACACCAGCCTTGTAAGGATGCCCGATGGTACTCATAGTCATCAGTGTCTGATAACCACCATAGCTCCAACCCATTATAGCCATGCGTTCTGCATCTATATAGGGCTGTTCTGCCGCCCATTGAGCCGCAGCAATAAGGTCCTCCGCCTCTTTGATACCGAGATTCATATATGTCTCGTTTCGCCATGCACGCCCACGACAGTCCCCACCGCGCGTATCCACGATGAGTACTGCATATCCAGCCTCTACCAGCACATACTCAAAGCGCTTGCGCCATCGATTAAGCACACGCTGACTCTGCGGACCCGAATAGTGCATGACTATCAAAGGCTGCGGACTATTAGCAGAAGGGGCAACCATAAGCATTGCTTCCAGTTCTTGACCGTTAGCATTAGGTATCTTTAACAACTGTGGCTCAGGCAGTTGGTGACGCTGCCAAGCTTCTCGCACTACGGCATTATCCATAACAACCCCAATAGTCTTCTTCTTAGCACCATTAAGGCTATAAAGGGTATATGTATTCGGTGTATCAAATGATTGGAAACAATCTATCATCTTTCTGCCATTCTGCGCGAAGCGCGCGTTATGCATACCCTCTTCCTGTGTAAGTTGCGTGATGGTGCCTTTCTTGAGACTGAGCGCATAGAGCTGGCGTGTAGCAGGAGTAGGTGCTGCCTGATAATAGAGCGTCTGCGAATCTTCATCCACTCTGTAAAGGGCTGTCACATCTATATCCATAGGGGTCAACACTTTGGTCTGTGTGCCCTGCGCATTATGCAAGTAAGCGCGACGCCATCCTTCTTTCTCACTCAGTGCCACAAAAGAATCATCCGACAACCATTTCCATTGGTCAAACAGTTCATAATCTACAAAATACTGCTTACTCTCCTCTTTGTACAAGAGATGTGCAACCGTTGAACGCGCATTGCAGGAGAAGACCTCCATCTTATTCTGGTCCCTATTGAGACGGAGCACCAATAGCGCATTGCTATTCCATCTAAGACGAGGGAAATACACATCGCTATTCTCTTTATTTACCTGCATAGTCTGTATCGCTTTAGTAGGCACATCATAGACACAGACAGAAGCTTTGGCATTGATGCAACCAGCCTTAGGGTAGCGCAATGTATCTGCAGAAGGATATTGTGGATAGAGTAGCGAGGAGTCTCCTAAGAAAGTCTGCCATGCAAAAGAAGGCACCTGCCTCTCATCTAAACGCACATAAGCCAGTTGCTTGGAGTCAGGCGACCATGCAAAAAGAGCCGTTATACCAAACTCCTCCTCATATAACCAGTCTGCAATACCGTTGATAATATCAGGATTTGTATCTTTAGTAACCGCCACTTCAGTGCCAAAATCCAGTTTATGGATATAGAGATTATTATCCTTTGCGAAAGCTACATATCTACCATTAGGGCTAAGCACAGCATCACGCACCTTGCCCAGATTGAGTCCGGCTCCCAACTGCTTACGCGTATGACGCTCATTATCCACTATATACCAATCAGCCACAAAAGAGCGGCGGAAGAGTTGCTCTGCATTCTCATACTCAAGTGTATAGCGTCCGCGCGAGGCGTCCATACCATTCAAGATGCTATCTTGTTTCTCTATCGAAAGCGTCTGCGCATTGAACGCGCCAGACAACAAAGGTTCAAATACATTGGCATGTACGGTTATAACCACAGCAAGTAGTATGAGCAAAATAATGTTTCGCATAATCATATTCGTTTGTTAGTTACGCAGACGCAGGTATTTCTTTCCGCCTCGTATATGTATCTCATATATGCCAAACGGCACGATGATTTCTTTGGAATCAGTAATAGGTGAAATGACACCCATGCCGCTTTCGGGATGGCAGGTATAAATCGTTTCTCTCACCTGCGACACCGACAGCAGGGCTGTTGGCGCATGAACAATATCTTTGGTAGGCTGCAAACCTGCATACAATTCACTATTTTTCATCACATTAGGCCATAAGATATAAGTCTGCCCTTTATACATGGTATAGAAAGCCGTTTTGTTCCCCTCGTGCCAAACGAGCCACTCCGAAGCCATTTCTGACAAATTATCAGACAAGAATCCGATATATTTTCCAGTAGCCGCATGTTGTATAGTAGCCCGGTCACAAGCAGCATTGAACTTTATATGATAAAACTGATCAGGGTCATTGGCATTAACCCATGCATTCTTCATTACACCAGCAGAGATTGTACCTGCAATAGCTATATTATTATCTGTATTATAATACACATATTCGCCGGACTGCAAGTGAGTAACTAATGTATCTTTCTGCGGCTGGTATTGCCACGCAGCCCAAAGGGTGATATCCTCAGTCAAACTCATATATCGAGTGGGCGCTATCAACTCCGGCACATCATCAGTGAGCGACCAGAATTCCATCCGCGACCATCCAGCGAAATGCCATTTGTCTCCATCAGGCAGTATCGGCAGTACTACTCCTGCCCCACCCGTCTGCTCCGTCAGCACATCGTACACCTCCGAACCATTCATCAGCGTCACTGTAAAGACAGGGGCAGCCTGATAAGTGATGACATATTTCTCTACATACAAAGAATTGGTTGTCCCCTGCAGAGCAATAGTCAGCGTTTCCCGTATAGGATAATCTCCGCTCAGCACCTCCACCGGATGAAACTCCGTATTATCATACTTACCCACCCAGTCACGCAAAGTACCTGCCTGCTGCGCGAGCAATTGGCCATCTCCATAGATAGAAATAACTCCTGCTCCAGCGGACTTATTGGAGCGGACATACAGCTCTACGCGCTCTATGCGCACACCATGGATACCGGTGATTGTGAGTGTAGCATGATCGCCGGCGCGCACCGTGCCTTTTTGGTACGAACATGCATACTCCACCTCCACTCCCGAAGGAATCTCACCCTGACCTATCACCGTGGATTTGTTTTCCACTGTCCAAGTCATCACAAATGCCAATATGGACGCCAAAAGAGTATTCATCTTGCAATACGCGCACAAAATGCAGACAAAGGTACTTATTTATTGGCAAATAGACAAGAGATAGAATTTTTTTTGCAGCTGAGTTAACAAAAAAAAGATTTTTTTAACTTAAAATAAGTTATTGCTTGCATATGTGATTTTTTTTTTGTAACTTTGCGAGCTTTTTAATGGCATATTGTTTTTAACATACACAACATACATTAAATAATATTTAAATTTTTTCACTAACATGCAACAAATCAAACTGAAACGTGGTTTGAACATTCCTTTTGAGGGGCCTGCAGCCGAGACGCTTGGTAGCGTTTGTCGTCCTGAGGTTTTTCATGTTGTTCCGGACCACTTCGCCGGCATCACCCCGAAATTGATGGTGAAAGAAGGCGATTTCGTGAAAGCGGGCAGTCCGCTCTTTCATGACAAGGTGTTTGAGCAAATGCTGTTCACCTCTCCTGTTTCGGGTAAGGTAGTAGCCATTGTCCGCGGCGAGCGCCGCAAAATAATGTCTATTGACATTGAGGCAGAAACTACTATCCAGTACGAGAACTTCGGTACTATGTACGAAGGAGCAGAAGATGTAAAGGCATTGCTACTCAAGAGCGGTTTGTGGGCACTCATCAAACAGCGTCCATACGACTGCATCGCCATGCCATCTAAGGCACCTCGCGCTATCTTCATCTCTACATTCGACACAGCTCCTGTAGCTCCGGACTATGCGTATGTCTTGAAAGGTCAATTGCCTACACTGCAAGCAGCTATCACCGCACTCAGCCAAATGGCTCCTGTGTATGTAGGATTGCAAGCAGGTACGAAAGCGCCTGAGTTCAGAGAACTGAAAGATTGTACGCTGTACGAAGTAAGTGGTGCGCACCCAGCAGGTAATGTAGGCGTACAAATCAATCATGTATGCCCCATGGTGAAGGGTGACACTATTTTCTGCATCAATATCCAGGACGTAGCACTTATCGGTCGTTTCTTCCAAAAAGGTATTGTGGACATGCAGAAGAAAGTGGCTTTGACAGGTCCTTTGGCATATGGTCGTCAGTACTACAATGTGCTCCCCGGAATGCCTGTTTCTGCTATCATGAAGAGCAATGCGCATACAGAATGCACTTGCCGCTATATAGCAGGTAATGTGTTGAGTGGACATCAGATTGACATTGACGAGACTATCTCTATCTATGATAATCAGTTCACCGTATTGGCAGAAGGCGACGACAAGCACGAATTCATGGGATGGCTCATCCCTCGTTTCTCTGCATTTAACGCAGGCAAGACTGACCCAGCTGTGTTATTAGACAACTGCATTACTCGTTGGCTCTTTGGTCCTAAACAATACCAATGGGATGCGCGTATGAAAGGCGGTCGTCGTGCTATCATCGTGAGCGGTGAATACGACAAGGTATTCCCAATGGATATTTATCCTGAGTATTTGATTAAGGCGATGATTGCTGGTAATATTGACCAGATGGAGGCCCTTGGTGCATACGAAGTAGCTCCTGAAGATTTCGCACTCTGCGAGTATGTATGTACGAGCAAGATGCCATTACAGGCTATCGTGCGTCAAGCATTGGATAACTTAAAAAAGGAGATTGAGTGATGAATAAGTTCTATCAATTATGGAAGAAGTTCGGCAAGAACTTCGAGGAGGGTGGCAAGTTGTCTAAACTCTCCAGTTTCTATGATGCTTTTGATACGTTCCTCTTCACCCCAGATACAACAGCCAAGCGTATAGGCGCGCAGATTCACGATGGTAGTGATAGCAAGCGTACAATGATTTTGGTGGTGTTGGCATTAGTGCCTGCGCTGCTCTTTGGTATGTTCAATGTGGGTTATCAGCACTTATTGGCTACCGGTCAATTGGCTACTGGTTTGACGATGGGGTTATTCTGGAAAGCATTTGGTTTTGGACTCTTGGCTGTGCTGCCATATATCGTGGTTAGTTATGCCGTTGGTTTAGGAATAGAGTTCGTTGTAGCACAGATTAAGCGCGAAGAGGTAGCAGAGGGATTCCTGGTTACTGGATTTATTATTCCTCTGATTGTGCCTATCAATACTCCGCTTTGGATGGTGGCTGTAGCCACTGCTTTTGCGGTTATCTTCGCTAAGGAGGTCTTTGGTGGTACGGGTTATAATATTTTCAATGTAGCCCTCATCGCGCGTGCGTTCCTTTTCTTTGCTTATCCTACTTACATGACTGGCGATACTATGTTCATCCGCACCGAGGGCACTTGGGGTTGGGATGGCGGTCACGCGTTAGTAGATGGTTTCTCTGGCGCTACCCCACTCACTCAGATGGCTACGGGTTCTGCTGTTGAACTTGGTTTCTGGGATATGTTCAATGGTTTGGTACCTGGTTCTATCGGTGAGACTTGCTGCTGGGCAATCCTTTTAGGAGGCATCTTGCTTATCATGACAGGCGTAGCAAGTTGGAAGACGATGCTGAGCATCTTCGTAGGTGGCGGTTTGACTGCATGGCTCTTCAACCAGTTTGGTGCAACCGACAACCTCGCAGCGCAGTACCCATGGTATATGCATTTGGTAAGCGGTGGTTTCGCTTTCGGTGCTGTCTTCATGGCTACCGACCCTGTTACCTCTGCTCGCACCGAGTGTGGTAAGTGGATCTACGGATTCCTCATCGGTCTTGTAGCAGTATTGGTGCGCGTGCTCAACCCTGGTTATCCAGAAGGTATGATGCTCGCTATATTGCTCATGAATGCTTTTGCTCCACTCATCGACTGGTGCGTAGTACAAGCCAATATTAACAAACGACTCAAACGCTCTAAAAACATAAGTATTATTAGTGGCATAATTATCATTTCTATCTTCACGATAAGCTGTTCTAATGACGGCAATGAGCCTACAGAAGAAACACAACCAAAGCGCATTAGCACGAGTTTATCCTACGAGGAGCTATCTGCTGAACTCCGCGATATATATAATCAAGGTGCTCTAATGGAATACTATGAATCTCCTGATCTAATAGAGTTGCGTAATACTGCTCCATATTCATACATAATGCATAAATATATGGATTTATTCATGGACTTTCTTGCTCAACAAGGTTTAATTGAGGCTGTTCATATTGAATCGGAAGATGACTATCATTGTGCGCCATACGAATACACTTTAGACACTAAAAAAGAATACATTAAAACTTGGGCTGATACTTCATGCGAGTTTTTCGAGCAAGTTGATTACGGATCAACAGAGTTTGATTTATATTGTTTAGCATTGAACGATGTGATGAATGCAGAATTAAACACAATGCCAGAAATCACTTCTTTCATTAACGAAGCCATCGGTATTTCTAATGAAAATGGAGACTATATGCCAATAGACTCTATGTACGCTTCCTCACATATAGAGATTGGAGAAACTCCCTATCACAAGATAGATATTTTGCGACACATAGAGAACGACATGGAATTTCCACACAGAACAGAAGATGATATTATTGATGACGATTGTGGGTGCGAAGTGAATTATTCTGCAAATGGACCAAGGCGAATCCTTAAATACAATGGCTTCATGTTATGGCCTAATGGAGTTGTAAAATACAGGAACTATAGTTGTCCTAACATAGATATCATGCGTTCTCAGATGGAGGAATGGGAAAGCGCAGCTAATAACAATATCGAATTTGTTGAAATAGAAGATAATGGTTGGAATCGCTTCTTATGGGGAATTGGTTGTTACTATCATGTTTGCTTAACGACAACATCAAACGAAAATATCGGTGGTTTATCATCTATGGGATATGTACCATGGGCTACTATTCGAATACGAAAAGAATACAATAGTAATTTTTACAGTGGTACATATTTACATGAACTAGGCCACACCCTCGGGTTACAACATGAATTCCAACGATGCGACAGAGACGACTACATCACCATTATGTATGATAAAATCAAAATCGGTTATAAAGTGTATTTCATGAAGCTCACAGATGTTTTAGCCTCACCCTATGGACCATTTGATTACAATTCTATTATGATGTATGGACAAAATGCATTTCTTAAAGATGGCTGTACTGGCTATACTATTGAAGTGAATGATGGCAGCACATATACAAGATCTTCTACATTAAGCGACTACGACCGTACATACATTAACTCCTTATATTATTAATTAAATATTATGAAAACATTATCTATTAAGAAGACGCTATTGTACATAGCATTACTATGCACCGCATCTTGCACAATAGACCCCCCTATAAACCCACATAGTATTTATAGAATTAAAAATAGTTCAGAGGATACTATTAGTGTAAGAATTGTCTATAACGGGAATATTGACATTATTACAAATCCAAACACCCCTTATAGTTATGCTCCTCATGTAGAAAACAATGTTATAGTTTCTCCGAATAAAACTAGTGATGTTTTAGGTTATGAACACTCAAATGAGTTGCTAGTTGATGGTGATTCTACCAATACAACTTCTTCTACTATGCTTCCAACTTCATATCTGCCAAGCGAAATTATTGATTCGTTAATTATTAGCGATAAAAACGGCAAAGTGCTATTGGAATTGGCAAATAATACTGCCTTATGGGGTATTGAGAAGAAAAATGCAAGCGAGGAGTGGTTCCCTGGAGAATATAACATTTATTACACTTTCATTTATACTATCGAGAACAAAGAATAATTATGGCACAGAAGAAATTTGTATGTTCCGTATGTGGCTATGTGCACTACGGAGACGCAGCGCCAGAAGTTTGTCCTCAATGTAAGCAATCGGGTGTTTTTGTAGAGGAGAAGAAGAAAGGTATCGATACCAATAGCAATACCTACACTATCGTATATTCAACTATTTTGGTAGTTATCGTAGCAGTATTGCTCGCATTGGTGAGCCAAGTTCTCTCTCCACGCCAAGAAGCAAACATCCTATTGGACAAACAGAAACAAATATTAGGCGCGTTGAAAATAGATTACAGCACAGGCAATCCTGCTGACATCTACATGGCACTCGTAAACGACACACTCACTTATGACAATCAAGAAGTATATGTAGCTAACCTCAATGGCGCTACTAAATATGTATTGACATTAAGTGGTAAAGGTCTTTGGGGTGGCATTGGTGGTTACCTCGCATTGGATGCAGACAAGAATACTATCTATGGTGTGAACTTCAATCACGAAAGTGAGACTCCAGGTCTTGGTGGCGAGATCGTAACCGAGAAGTTCCGCTCTCAGTTCTTCGGCAAGCACATCCGCAATGCGGCTGGCGAAGTAGTATCTGTGGCTGTCCTCAAGGCAGGTAAGTTGGCTGATGGCCAAGAGCAAGTAGATGCACTCTCTGGTGCTACTATCACTTGCGACGGCGTTAGCACCATGATTGCTACCAACCTCGCTGAGTATGCTGAGTTTTTAAATGAGGATTCTAATGTATATGTTAAAACTGCTTTTGTTCTTTTGGACGGAGAAGTTTACGAGGGCGAACTTGAGGCTATTGATCCTGCTACCATTGAGCATATTACCGTATTGAAGGACTCTATTGCGGTTGCTACCTATGGTGAAGCAGCCAAAGATGGAGCTATTGTAATAACAACTAAGAAATCGGAGGAGTAATTATGGCATTTTTATCACAAAAAACGAAAGAGGTGCTGTTTGGTCCTCTGAACATCAACAACCCTGTGGTTGTTCAAGTGTTGGGTATTTGCTCTGCACTCGCTGTTACCGTTCAGCTTAAGCCAGCATTGGTAATGGGTATTGCCGTTACTATCATCGTGGCTATGGCTAACGTGATT
>JAZNQB010000235.1:0-8822 GCA_045589995.1 Paludibacteraceae bacterium | reverse complement strand
CAAAAATGAGTGTTTTATTCCTTTTTTATTAAATTATATAGTGCGTAGTATGTTTTTTCGAGTAGTTGGAAGTTCATTTGTGCTCTGCCCAAGCCATTATCATAACTATTTTTGATTTGTGCAAACATGAGTGCTATTTGGTCCACATCTATTCCGTGTTTGATTTGTCCTGCTCGTTGGCTATTATAAATAGCTTTTCTCCAGAGGTCCACTTCTCTGAGTGCCAGTCGTTGTGCTTTGCGGTGTAGGGCAGGAAATCGTCCGTAGGCTGTGAACATAATGCTATTCACATTACCGGTATTGATTTCTTTGTGTTCAAAGGTCATCAGTGCCTCTTTGAGATGGTTTAGGTATTGCATCATAGCTTGTATCATTTCCTCTACGCAGGTGTCTTCAGTAACGCTATTGAGCACTTTCTGTTTGGGTTCGATGATATATGTTTCTACACAGGTACGGAATAGTTCATCTTGGTCTTTGAAATAATAGTAGAGTGTTCCGCGACCCATATCGAGTTCATTTTGTAGGTCTGTGATGGTTACATTATGAAATCCCTCGAGGGCGTATAGTTCCATCGCTTTGCGGATGATATATTCTCGTCTATCTTTCATCGTTGTTCGTATTGGTCAAGTGCAAGGTTCATGAGTGTATGTCCTTGTGCAATAATCTCTTCTGCTTTGTCGAAATCAAATGTGGAGTATGCGTATTGTTTCATCACTGCATGCACATCGGGTGGTGTGATTTGCAATGTGAGTTTCGTATTTTGTTGTATTTGCATATCGTTCATTCGGTCAACGAGATTGAAGAAATTGATGTTTCGTTGCAAATCTTTGGCTTTTTCTTCTCTGAAGGCATTTATTTTACCTTCGATAGCGATTAGGTGGTCTTCTATTCCTTGTGGAATGAGTAGGCCTTTGGCTTCTATCTCAGCTATTCGTTGTTCTAAATTCAGTCGTTCAGGCGTAGGTTCGAGTTGCATACTATCTTGTCCACTGATGTCCATTGCCACCAGTATATCGTTTTTTGCTCGTGTGACGATATTAAGTGGGAGTGGGTTGAGAACTCCTCCGTCGATGAGTAGTCGTTGCTCCATCTGTACGGGTTGGAAGAATAGTGGTATGCTGATAGAGGCCCGAATGGCTTGGAATAGGCTTCCTGTTCGGAAGATAACTTCCTCGGTATTGATCATATCCGCAGCCACGATAGCGCAGGGTATATTCAGGTTTTCTATGTTTTGGTCGGGCACTATCTTTTGCAGTTCTTGTATTATTCGCTCTCCTTTTACAAGCGAATTGCCGCTAAAGATATTGATGTCCGCCATTCGCCATATCAGTTCCTCATCTACTTGTAAAAACCATTCTTTGGCTTTTTGCAGTTGGCCTGCGGCGTACATGCCTGCGATGAGTGAACCCATCGAACAACCGGCTATACTCGTTATTGTATAGCCGCGTTGCTCAAGGGCTTCGATGGCTCCGATATGTGCAAGTCCTCTTGCTCCACCGGAACCCAACACTAACGCTACATTCTTTGTCATGTTGTTTACACGATAGTTGCTGCTTGTAGTTTCTCGCGTATTTTGATATAAATGGTATTACCTTTCTTTGCGTATGGTGTTCGTACATATCCCATGCCAATACCTTTCTTGGTATTTGGTAGCATGATACCTGAAGTAACATTACCGATGGTTTCGCCTGCTTCGTTGCATATCTCATATCCATTGCGTGGGATAGCGCGTTCTACACATTCAAAGTGTACGAGTTTGCGTTGTACTCCTTCGGCTTTTTGTTTTTTGAGGAACTCTTTATCGATGAAATCTTTAGCGTCTAATTTGGTAATCCATCCTAATCCTGCTTCGAGTGGTGAAGTGGTATCATCTATGTCATGTCCGTAGAGGCAGTACCATTTTTCGAGTCGCAGCGAATCGCGTGCGCCCAAACCGATAGGAGCTAATCCGAATGGTTCGCCCACTTCGAAGAGTGCGTTCCAAATCTGCATACCTTTGTCTGCAGGGAAATAGAGTTCAAAACCTCCCGCTCCGGTGTAACCTGTATTGGAGAGTATGACACCTGGTACTCCTGCGAAACTCCACTCGCGGAAAGCGTAGTAGTCAATAGACTTAAGGTCTGCGTCGGTGAGTAATTGCAGCATTTCGGTTGCTTTAGGTCCTTGTACGGCTAATTGTCCGTATTTGTCGCTTGCGTTCTCCAAACTCAAATCGCCCCATTGACCTTCGGAAGCAATCTTATTCACCCATTCCCAGTCTTTGGCTATATTGCCGGCATTTACTACGAGTAGGTATTTGGTGGTGGAGTATTTATATATAATAAGGTCATCTACAATACCTCCTTTGCCGTTTGGCATGCAAGTGTATTGTGCTTTTCCTGCGGGAATAGTACTGAGGTCGTTGGTGGTGATGTACTGTAGGAAATCAAGTGCATTCTCACCTTTTACCCAGAACTCACCCATATGGCTCACATCGAAAACGCCGACGCCTTCTCGAACGATCATATGCTCTTGGTTGATACCTGTGGGATACTGAATAGGCATGTTATAGCCCGCGCACTCTGCCATCTTGGCTCCCAATGCGATGTGCAGGTCTGTGAATGGAGTTGTTTTTAACATAGTAGTATTTAATATTGAGTAATTTAGTATTGAGTAAGGCAAACTAGTAAACTAGTGCACTAGTGAACTAGCAAACCGCTAATCGCACGATTTGGAGGATTACCTCCATGGCTTTTTGTAGCGATGGAATAGGCAGGTATTCATAGCGGCTGTGGAAGTTTTCTCCGCCGGCGAAGATGTTCGGGCAGGGTAGTCCTTCGAATGATAAGCGTGCGCCGTCTGTACCGCCACGAATAGGTTTGACGCGCGGTGTGACGCCTACGGCGAGCATAGCTTGCTGTGCCAATTCGATGATATGCATGACGGGTTCGATTTTCTCACGCATGTTGTAGTATTGGTCTTTGAGTTCTACCTCTACTGTTCCTTCTCCGTAGGTGGCGTTGAACTGTTGTGCGAGTTGTTGCATGAACTGCTTTCGTTGCTCAAAGAGTGTTCTATCGTGGTCACGGATGATATAAGTGAGTGTTGTCTCTTCTACGGTTCCTTGCATGCCCACGAGGTGGTAAAATCCTTCGTATGCTTGTGTGGTCTCGGGTGTTTCGTTCTTAGGCATTTGTTGCACGAAGTCGGCTGCGATGGTCATGGCGTTTTTCATCTTGTTGTATGCAGCACCAGGGTGCACATTCATGCCGTGTATATGCACTTTGCATCCGGCGGCGTTGAAGTTCTCATATTCGAGTTCGCCTATCGTACCTCCGTCCATGGTGTATGCCCATTGAGCGCCGAAGGCTTGTACATCGAAATGGTCGGCTCCTTGACCTATCTCTTCGTCTGGGGTGAAACCTACGCGTACTGCACCGTGTTTTATCTCTGGGTGCTCAATGAGATATTCCATGGCAGAAACGATTTCTGCTATACCGGCTTTGTCGTCAGCACCGAGTAGCGTGGTGTTGTCTGTCACGATGACCTCTTGTCCTGCGTAGCGTGCGTCAATAAAGTCGCGTTCTTCGGCTTTGACGATAGATGTCTTGACATCTTTTCCGCTTGCGTCGGGTGCTGTATCCATATGGGCGATAAATCCGATGGTCGGTTTACCTTCTGTATTAGCAGGTAGGGTGGCCATTATATAGCCGTTTTGGTCGAGTGTGACATCTTGCATACCTATCTGCTGTAACTCTTCTGCTAAGTATTTAGCGAGGGTCATCTGTCCCGGTGTAGAAGGGGTAGTGCCTGTGTTCTCGTCACTGGTGGTCTCGAAAGAGACATACTTCAAAAATCGATCTACGATATTCATAATACTATATTCATTTTGTTTATTTCGTTATTCATGAATGCGAGTATGTTATCTGTTACATTCTCGCACATAGCTATGCGTCCTTCCCAAGTGCCAGTACCTGTATGTGGGGAAAGTACGACATTATTGAGTGTGAGCAACTCCGGGTTTATGTGTGGTTCGTGCTCATACACATCGAGTGCAGCACCGGCGATGATACCTGATTGTAGTGCTTCGATGAGTGCTTTCTCGTCTATGTGTGCGCCTCGTGCGGTGTTGATGAGGTAGGCAGACCGCTTCATCATACCTAATTCGGGTTTGCCTATTATATGGTGACTCTCAGGGGTGTAGGGTAGGTTGAGTGAGACAAAATCGCTATCTTGTAGTAGTGTCTGAAAATCCACATACTGCGCACTTTCCACTATAGGGCTCTGCCCGTCCTGTAGGCGCTTGTTGCCGTTCTGTAGCTCAGCGTCCTGTAGGGCTTCGCGTCCTGTAGCGCCAGCGTCCTGTAGGCGCTTGTCGCCGTTCTGTAGCTCCGCGTCCTGTAGGGCCTCGCCCGTCCTGTAAGGCTTTCTATTATGATAAATAACCTTCATTCCGCTGGCGACAGCTCTGCGTGCGAGGGATAGTCCGATGCGTCCCATGCCGATGATACCGAGTGTCTTGCCGTATAGCGAATGGCTGAGGTTCTGCATGACTCCAAAGCGAATTGGTTCTGTTTGCGGCCCGATGCCTCTTATTTTTCTATCGAACTCACTCACTCGCCGTGCTATGTCTATCATGAGTGCGAACGCCAGTTCGGCTGTGGGTTCGATGACGGGTTGTGGTGTATTGGTCACGCGTATGTCGCGCGCACGGCATGCGTCAAGGTCTATATTATTGTATCCCACGCCGAAGTTAGCGATGAGTTGTAGGTTCGGCATGTTGTCTATCAGTTCTTTGGAAACGGTGTAGTCGAAGGTAGCGACTAATATCTCTGCGTCGGTGTTGTCTGATTGAATGAAAGAAGGAATGTCTAATAGTTCTTTTTCGGGCATAACGAGCTGCACTCCATGTGTGTTAGCGAGTCGTTGAAATCCCTCATGGGGTAGTGTGGTTGTAAAAACTATTTTCATACTCGTTTACTAATTCGGGTGCAAATTTACTACTTTTTTTTGACATACGCAAGCGCGTGGGTGTTTTTTATTCTACTGTAACCGATTTAGCTAAATTACGCGGTTGGTCCACATCGCAACCTTTGACGACGGCAATATGATATGCAAGTAATTGCAATGGAATGACGGTCAATAGAGGAGTGAGGCACTCTTCTGTTGTGGGAACTTCAATGATATAATCCGCCAAGCGTCGTACTTGTTCATCGCCTTCGCTTACTACTGCAATCACTTTGCCTTTGCGTGCTTTTATTTCCTGAATATTGCTTATTACCTTTTCATATGTCCCACTGTGTGGCGCTATTACTACCACGGGCATTTCTTGCGATATGAGCGCAATGGGTCCATGTTTCATTTCTGCTGCAGGATAACCTTCTGCGTGGATATAACTGATTTCTTTGAGTTTGAGAGCACCTTCCATGGCTACAGGATAATTATATCCGCGCCCTAAATAAATGAAATTCTGTGCATAAGTAAATGTCTTGGCAAACTCTGCAATATTCTTATCTTGCTTTAGTACTTGTTCTATTTTAGTGGGAATACAGCCCAATTCGTGAACCAAGTTCAAGTATTGTTCTTGACAAATAGTTCCTTTCTCGCGACCAATACAGAGGGCTAACATGGTTAGCGCCATTACTTGACCTGTAAAGGCTTTGGTACTGGCGACGCCTATCTCTGGTCCCACATGTGTGTAGCAGCCACTATCGCTGACGCGAGGAATAGAGGCGCCTACTACATTGCAAATAGAAAAGATAAATGCACCTTTTTCCCTTGCCAATTGGATAGCAGCCAATGTGTCTGCTGTCTCACCCGATTGTGAGATAGCTATTATCACATCATCCTTGTTGATGACAGGTTTGCGGTAACGAAACTCACTCGAGTATTCAACTTCTACGGGTATTTGCGCAAACTCTTCAATGGCGTACATGGCTATCAAACCGGCATGCCAACTTGTGCCGCAAGCGGTAATGATAATGCGCTTGGCATTTAGGAAGCGTTCCTTATTATCGATAAATCCCGACAGAGCAATATTATCTTGAAGCACATTAACACGCCCTCGCATTGAGTCGGATAAAGTGTGTGGCTGTTCATATATCTCTTTGAGCATGAAATGGGGATAACCGCCTTTTTCTAATTGACTAAGTGATAGTTCTAAACGCTTAATTTCCGGGGTTTTATGTACATTACCGATAGTTGTGATGTCTATCTCTTTGCCTAATTGTAGTTGTACCACTTCTTCGTCTTCAATATAAATAACTTGGTCGGTATATTCTACGATAGGCGTAGCGTCGGAAGCTATGAAATACTCATCTTTACCGACCCCTACTACTAACGGAGAACCTTTGCGTGCAGCAATCAAGCAATCTGTATGCGATTTGTCCAGTATAGCAATCGCATAAGCCCCAACGACTTGCTGTAAGGCTAACTGAATAGCCGTTTTGAGGCTTACTTGTTTATTCTCCTGCGTGTATTCAATGAGTTGTACTAATACTTCTGTATCGGTATCGGATTTGAATGTGTATCCTGCTTGTTGCAGACCGGCTTTGAGCACGGCGTAGTTTTCGATAATGCCATTATGAATGATAGCTAATCGTTCACTTTCAGAGTAGTGAGGATGTGCATTTATTGTATTGGGTTCACCATGAGTAGCCCAACGAGTGTGAGCGATGCCAATAGAACCGCTTGTATCTTTATCTGCGGCAAATGATTCTAATTCTACTACTTTACCTTTTGCTTTATAAATATTCAATCGTCCTTCTGTGTTGATGAGTGCTACTCCTGCACTGTCATACCCTCTGTACTCCAGGCGATGCAGTCCCTTAATCAAAATCGGATACGCCTTGCGCTTGCCGATATATCCTACTATTCCACACATATGTTTACTGTATTTTGTTAATTTTAAAATTCGGGCACAAAGATACAACAAAAACTGCACATACGCAAGCAATCACGACCATTTCTTCAAAAAAAAAGAGCAATTTTTTTTGTTATCAAGGCTAAATAAGCCTATTATGCTCGCATAGAATAGGATTATTGAGACTGATAATAGATGCGCAAGCATAGAAGAAATAGTCGTGATTATTTAGCCTACATCCCTTCCTTTTTCGGAGGGAACCCACCCCATAGGGGAAGGGGCGTGCCGAAAAACTGCACATACGCAAGAAATTACGACAAATTTCTTCAAAAAAAAGAATTTTCTTTTTTAATATCAAGGCTAAATAAGCCTATTATGCTCGCATAAATACCCTCTAATTTCGATATCCCGATATGTCCTTATCCCGATATACCCATTTGCCGATATCTCAATATCCCGATACAACGAAAGGAGCCGCATATTAGCGACTCCCTTCTTTAGTAGTGAGTACATCGTACATCCTCCCTCGTCACTTTTTCTTGGCGTCGTAGGTCTCTACGGTCTTGGTTTGGATGATGACCGAGGTGTCACCTCGTTGTAGGTACTGCGACTCGTTGGTGATTGTTCGTGTCACATTGCATGAGGTAAGCCCCAAGCCCGTCGCCAACGCCGTCAGTGCGGCTATAAGAGCCATGATAATGGCTTTGATAATCTTTTTCTTGTCCATAGTAATTAGTAATTGAGTAGTGAGTCTTGAGTATTGAGTCGCCCTATCGCCTTCCCTTCCCCCTTCCCTTTAGGGAGGGGGCGGGGGTAGGCTTATTACTCAGCCAATGAGTCGGGCCATTTGACAGTGCCGCTCTCTTCGTCGTAGTGCTTGTCCGCCTTGGAGAGCAACCATCCTTTGTAGGTGGTGTACTTGAAGTCAGGCGCCTTGCGTTCTGCTAAGAACACTTCTTGGTCGGCACTCACTTTGCTCAGATCCATAGAGCGGTCGAGTGCAGCCAAGCTTGCCATTTTGAACTTGATTCGTTGTTTGCTCTCGTCTGCGCTTACAGGAGTGGTGCGGTCTCCGCGCACGGAGGTGTACTTGCGTTTGGATGCCCTGCGGAAGTTGTAGCAGGTGCGGAATTTCTTACTGATTTTGCCCGATATATGCTCAATCGGGTCTTCGAATACTACTAATCCCATAATAATTAAGGTTTTTAAAGTTAATGTTTAATTGGTTAATTGGTTAGTTTTTTGTACTCTTGTGCGAAGATGTATCCGCTGAGGTATGAGTACTTCGGGTTTGGTGCTTTGAGATGATTCTCAAAATCGACTTTGTACTGTTCGATTTGCTCTTCTGTGAGTGCTTTGACTGCTTCTCTCGCCTGCTTGAATTTGTTGTGTGTTTGTAGCTCCTTTTCCGAGTAGGGTTTTTGCTCCAAGTTTCTTGGGTTGCAAATTCTTCCGGTGTAGAGCGTTTTCTTTTTCTTGGCGAAATAGGTGTCAGAGTGTTCACAGATTTTGCCCTGATAGTGCTGCACCATGTCAATTGGTTTGTAACGTGCCATAATAAGAGGGTTTTAAAGGTTAATGGTTTAGTTTAACATCTGCGTAAGATACGCGTAAGATACGCTGTTTGCAAATAGTTGTTCGAACACTATTCAATGCCATTATTTTGAATGACGGTGCAAAGATAATACGATATTCATTTTAGTGTTCCTTTGAAAGTAAAAATTTTTGCAAAAAATCGTATTTTTTTCGTTTTTTGGCTTCATTAAAGAACCAAACAATAGTAGTTTGCACTCGTTTGGTTGTTATTCCATGTTTCTCGGCTACTTGTTTGCGTGCGTCTGCGGCATTGAATCCATTTGCGCGAGCAATGAAATAGTCATCTACTACGGCTTGGTTCTTTACTTCTATCTGGTGTCTTTTCTCCGACATGCGAAACTCATTCGGGTCGCGTACCAAGTAGGGTACATCGTATAAAGGATAA
>JAZNQB010000234.1:0-9198 GCA_045589995.1 Paludibacteraceae bacterium | reverse complement strand
GGAAAAACTACTTTGACCGCTGCTATCACAACTGTGTTGGCTAAGAAGGGTCTTTCAGAGCTCCGTTCATTCGACTCAATTGACAACGCTCCTGAAGAGAAAGAGCGTGGTATTACAATTAATACCTCTCACGTAGAGTATCAAACAGCTAACCGTCACTACGCTCACGTAGACTGCCCGGGCCACGCTGACTATGTAAAGAACATGGTTACTGGTGCTGCTCAGATGGACGGTGCTATCATCGTTGTTGCTGCTACTGATGGTCCTATGCCTCAGACACGTGAGCACATCCTTCTCGCTCGTCAGGTGAACGTTCCTAGCTTGGTAGTATTCATGAACAAGTGTGATATGGTTGATGATGCTGAGATGCTTGATCTCGTTGAGATGGAGATGCGTGAGCTTCTCTCATTCTATGAGTTTGATGGTGACAATACTCCTATCATCCGCGGTTCTGCTCTTGGCGCATTGAATGGTGTTGCTGAGTGGGAAGAGAAAGTTATGGAGTTGATGGATGCTTGTGATAACTGGATTCAGTTGCCAATGCGCGCTGTTGACAAACCATTCTTGATGCCTGTTGAGGATGTATTCTCTATCACAGGTCGTGGTACAGTTGCTACTGGTCGTGTTGAGACTGGTATTATCAAAGTGGGTGACGAAATTCAGCTCATCGGTTTGGGCGCAGAGGGTAAGAAATCTGTTGTTACCGGCGTTGAGATGTTCCGTAAGCTCCTTGATCAAGGTGAGGCAGGTGATAATGTAGGTTTGCTCCTTCGTGGTATTGATAAAGATGAAGTTAAGCGTGGTATGGTATTGACTCACCCAGGTATGGTTAAGCCTTACAGCGAGTTTAAAGCTTCTGTTTATATCTTGAAGAAAGAAGAAGGTGGACGTCACACTCCATTCCACAACCACTATCGTCCTCAGTTCTACATCCGTACAATGGATGTTACTGGTGAGATTACTCTCCCAGAAGGAACTGAGATGGTAATGCCAGGTGATAACTTGGAGATTACAGTTAAGTTGATTTATCCAGTAGCTTGCTCTGAGGGTCTTCGTTTCGCTATTCGCGAGGGTGGCCGCACCGTAGGTTCTGGTCAGATTACCAAACTCATCGACTAATATAAGTTGATAATAAAATGCATGAGGCTTCGTGCCTCTGCATTTTTACGGAAGTCCTCCAATGGTAGGAGAGCGGTCTCCAAAACCGTCAATGTGGGTTCGATTCCTGCCTTCCGTGCAAATGTTACAAAAATAGCTTCCAATCTGACTTTGGCGAATGCTGAGGCCAGATTGTTGGCGCGAAAAAGGGAAGATAATAAATAAGAAAAAAAATCTACTATAATATGAAGTTCGTAGAAAGCATTAAAGAATCGTACGCCGAGTTGGTTCACAAAGTTAGTTGGCCTTCTCGCAAAGAGTTGACCCAGAGCGCTGTGATAGTATTGATTGCTTCCATTATACTATCGCTGATTGTTTGGCTTATGGATTGGTGCTTTGAGTCTATCATGTCTTTTGTTTACGGTCTATTCTAATTGAAAATTTGTAAATTGTAAATTAGTATTATGGCTGAGAAACAAAAACAATGGTATGTTTTGCGTGCTATTTCTGGTAAAGAGAATAAGGTGGAGGAGTATATCAACTCTGCCTTGACTACAAGTTCTCTTTTCCAAGAGTATGTGTCGCAAGTGTTGATTCCCAAGGAAAAGGTAGTTACACTCAAAAACGGTAAGCGTAGTGAAAAGGAGCGTAATATGCTCCCAGGTTACTTGTTGGTGGAGTGTTATTTGTGTGATGAGAGTTTCCCTCTTTTGCGCAATATACCTAATGTGTTGGGATTCTTAAGTGGAGGTAAAACCTCATCCAAACCCAAGCCTGTATCTCAGGAGGAAGTGAACAAGTTAGTTGGTATTGCGACCGAATCTGAGGTGAGAGCAGCAAGCGAGATAACTTTCCTTGTTGGCGAGAGTGTGAAGGTTGTGGATGGACCTTTTGGTGGCTTTAAAGGCACTATACAGGAGGTTAGCCAAGACAAACATAAGCTCAAAGTGGTGGTAACGATTTTTGATCGCCAGACTCCGTTGGAGTTGGGCTTCAACCAAGTAGAAAAAGAGTAGGAGACTTCTATTACGAGTCGTTAGTTACTACTCGATAGTTTACATTTTTTATTAACCGGCCGAGGATATCATGGTCCGCTATTAGGCCAAAAACTATTAACAACGTAAAACTATGGCTAAAGAAATTGCTGGTTTTATCAAACTCCAAATCAAGGGTGGCGCTGCTAATCCTGCACCTCCAGTTGGTCCGGCTCTCGGTTCCAAGGGTGTGAATATTATGGAATTCTGCAAACAGTTTAATGCCAGAACGCAAGAAAAAGCAGGTAAAGTATTACCTGTAGTAATTACCGTTTATGCTGACAAATCTTTTGACTTCATCGTAAAGACTCCTCCTGTAGCAATTCAGTTGCTTGAGGCAGCTAAGGTGAAGAGCGGTAGCGATCAGCCAAACCGTTCCAAGGTGGCTGCAATCACAGAGGAGCAGGCTATGCAAATTGCTCAAGACAAGATGGTGGACCTCAACTGCTTCACCGTAGAGTCTGCGCTTAAAATGGTCAAAGGAACAGCTCGTAGTATGGGTATAACCATTAAGTAATAACTCTTCAATCACATCAACAATTATGGCAAAACTGACAAAAAAACAGAAGCTTGCTGCTGAGAAGATTGAAGCAGGTAAGCTCTACACCATCGAAGAGGCAGCTGCTCTCGTAAAAGAGATTACTACCACTAAATTCGATGCAAGTGTGGATATTGATGTACGCTTGGGTGTTGACCCACGTAAGGCAAACCAAATGGTACGCGGCGTAGTGGCTCTCCCTCACGGAACGGGTAAAGTAGTTCGCGTTCTCGCACTCTGTACTCCAGATCAAGAAGCAGCAGCTAAAGAGGCTGGTGCTGATTATGTAGGTCTGGATGAATATATTGAAAAGATCAAAGGTGGATGGACTGACATTGATGTCATTATCACTCAGCCTCAAATCATGGGTAAGATTGGTGCCCTTGGTCGTGTATTGGGTCCTCGTGGCTTGATGCCGAACCCAAAGAGCGGTACTGTAACCATGGATGTTGCCAAGGCAGTAAAAGAGGTTAAAGGTGGTAAAATTGACTTCAAAGTTGACAAGTTCGGTATTGTTCACACCTCTATTGGTAAAGTAAGCTTCAGCACTGATAAGATTGCTGAGAATGCGTTAGCATTTATCGATACTATCAAGCACTTGAAGCCTGCTGTATCAAAAGGTGAGTACATTAAGAGCGTTTATCTTTCCAGCACTATGAGTCAGGGTATTAAGATCGATACCAAGTCGCTTTAATCTCTAAAAACAACAGACAAGTATGAAAAAGGAAGATAAAAATCTAGTCATTGAAGCCTTAGGCGCACAATTGGGTGAGTATGCGCATTTCTACCTCGTTAATATTGAAGGTTTGAATGCGGAGAAAACAAGTGAATTGCGCCGTGCTTGCTTCAAAGAGGATATCAAATTGCTTGTGGCTAAGAATACTCTTTTGCAAAAGGCATTAGAGAAGAAAGGCTTCGACGAGGAGATATTCGCAGCCCTCAAAGGCAACACCGCTCTCATGCTTAGCAATACAGGAAATGCTCCTGCAAAACTGATTCAGAAGTTTACCAAAGGAGACAAGACAGGTGAGGCTAAGCCACAACTCAAAGCTGCTTATGTAGAAGAAACTGTTTATGTAGGCAAGCAGAATCTCGAGTTCCTCAGCACTATCAAGTCCAAGAACGAACTTATCGCCGACCTTGTGGCTCTGCTGCAATCGCCTGCTAAGAATGTCGTTTCTGCACTTCAAAGTGGACAAAACACTATTCATGGTGTGCTTCAAACTCTCGGCGAGCGCGCAGAGTAATAAGCAACAAACAAAACAAATAAACTGAAAAATAATCTTTTAAAATTTATAAGACAATGGCAGATCTTAAAGTTATTGCTGAAACATTAGTTAACCTTACCGTTAAGGAAGTAAATGAACTCGCTACAATCCTCAAAGAGGAGTACGGAATTGAGCCTGCTGCTGCAGCTGTTGCAGTTGCTGCTCCTGCAGCTGGTGCTGCTGCTGAGGCAGTTGAAGAGAAAACATCTTTCGATGTTGTTCTTAAGAGCGCAGGTGCTAACAAGCTCCAAGTAGTAAAAGCAGTTAAAGAGCAAACAGGTCTTGGCTTGAAAGAGGCTAAGGACATTGTAGATGCTGCTCCTGCTAATGTTAAGGAGGGTGTTGATAAAGCAACTGCAGAGGCTTTGAAGAAAGCTCTCGAAGAGGTAGGCGCAGAGGTAGAACTGAAGTAATACCCAACTAACCCACCACCGTTAATTGGTGGAATAGGTTTAGATCCCTATGCAAATGGGGGTCTAAACCTTTTTCGCTCATTAAAACAGAATGTTTAAAAAACTGAAAAATTTGGTAATTATTGGCGGGATAATATTAAGATAGTATAAATTGCAATCCCATCGATTTAGCTCTAAATTATTCATTACCAACAGTTTATTCTGTTAAACAAATTTTAACCATCAAAAAATAATGGCTACAACAAACAAAACACAGAGAGTTAATTTTTCGACTATGCAACAGCATATGCCGTATCCTGACTTTCTGGAAATTCAGCTGAAATCTTTCCACGATTTTTTGCAGATGGATTCTACTCCTGAGCAACGTCGTACAGAAGGATTATTTAAAGTATTCTCGGAGAATTTTCCTATCCAGGATACTCGCAACAGCTTTAAACTTGAGTTTTTGGATTACTCAGTAGATCGTCCACGCTACACCATTGAGGAGTGTATCAAACGCGGGTTGACCTATTCAGTACCCTTAAAAGCCAAGTTACGCCTCAGTTGTGAGGACCCTGATCATGAGGATTTTGATACGATTGTAGAGGATGTGTATTTAGGTACAATTCCCTATATGACTCCTAAGGGTACCTTTGTTATCAATGGTGCCGAGCGCGTGGTCGTAAGTCAGTTGCATCGTTCTCCGGGTGTGTTCTTTGGTACATCTATGCACAGCAATGGTACGAAACTTTATTCAGCTCGTATTATTCCGTTCCGCGGTTCATGGATAGAGTTTGCAACCGATATTAACAAGGTGATGTATGCTTACATTGACCGTAAGAAGAAGTTACCGGTAACCACCTTGCTGCGTGCTATCGGTTTTGAGTCTGATAAGGATATTCTGAACTGCTTTGATTTGGCAGAAGAGGTTAAATGTAATCGTGAGACCTTGGAAGCATGTATTGGACGTAAGCTTGCAGGATATGTGATGAAGCCTACAATTGAGGATTTTGTGGATGAAGATACAGGCGAGGTATCATCTATTGAGCGTAACCAGATTGTGGTAGAGCGCGAGGAAGAGTTGACACCGGAGATTATTGATATTATTCTTGAGTCTAGCTCTAAGTCTATTCTGCTGCATAAAGATCAAGAGCGTGAGAATGATTTTGGTATCATCTTCAATACATTGCAGAAAGACCCTGCTAAGACAGAGAAAGAGGCTGTACTATATATCTACCGTCAGTTGCGTAATGCAGAGCCAGCAGATGATGCAACGGCTCGCGAGATGATTCAGAACTTGTTCTTCTCGCAGAAGCGTTATGACTTGGGTGAGGTAGGTCGTTACCGTATCAACCGCAAGTTGGAGATGTCAATTCCAGAAGATACTCGTGTCTTAACCAAAGAGGATATCATTGAGATTATCAAATATTTGGTATCTTTGATTAACTCTAACGCCGAGGTGGATGATATTGACCACTTGAGTAACCGTCGTGTTCGTACCGTAGGTGAGCAGTTGTTCAACCAGTTTGGTATTGGTTTGGCTCGTATGGCTCGTACCGTTCGTGAGCGTATGAATGTGCGTGACAGTGAGGTGTTTAAGCCAACTGATGTGGTAAATGCGAAGTCAATCTCTTCTATCATCAATTCCTATTTTGGAACGAATGCGTTAAGCCAGTTTATGGATCAGCAGAATCCGCTGGCTGAGATTACTCACAAGCGCCGTATGTCAGCGCTTGGTCCTGGCGGTTTGAGTCGTGATCGTGCTGGCTTTGAGGTGCGAGATGTGCATTATACGCACTATGGTCGTCTCTGTCCTATTGTGACGCCGGAAGGACCGAACATCGGTTTGATTTCGTCTATGTGTATCTATGCTAAGATAAATGACCTCGGTTTTATTGAGACTCCGTATCGTCAGGTTAAAGATAGCGTAGTGGATTTGAATAACGATAATGTAATTTATCTCTCTGCTGAGGATGAGGAGAAGCAAGTGGTAGCTCAAGGAAACGCTCCACTCACCAAGGATGGTAATTTCATCCGCAGTAAGGTTAAAACTCGTTTGGGTGCCGATTTCCCTGTTGTGACTCCGTCCGAGGTTGATTTGATGGATGTGGCCCCTTGCCAGATTGCTTCTGTGGCTGCTGCGCTCATTCCTTTCTTGGAGCACGATGATGCGCACCGTGCGTTGATGGGATCAAACATGATGCGCCAGGCTGTTCCATTGATTACATCTGAGGCTCCTATCGTGGGTACAGGTATTGAGCAGCAATTGGTTACCGACAGCCGTACACAGATTGTAGCAGAGGGTAAGGGTGTGGTTACTTATGTAGATGCAGACAAGATTTGTATCCATTACGAGCGCACTGAGGAGGAAGAGTTTATCTCCTTCGACTCTGCAGAAAAAGAGTACAAACTGCCTAAGTTTGAAAAGACTAACCAGAATACTACTATTGACCTTCGTCCGATGGTACGCAAGGGAGATATGGTGGAGAAGGGTCAGATATTGACAGAGGGTTATTCTACTCAAGCTGGTGAGTTGTCGTTGGGTAAGAACCTGAAGGTGGCATATATTCCTTGGAAGGGTTACAACTACGAGGATGCTATCGTGCTCAGCGAGCGCATCGTTCGCGAAGATATGTATACCTCTGTGCATGTGGTAGAGCAGTTGCTCGAAGTGCGTGATACAAAGTTAGGTAAGGAAGAGTTTACAGCCGATATACCTAATGTGTCTGACGAGGCTACGAAAGACTTGGACGAGAACGGTATCATTCGCGTGGGTGCTTATATCCAGCCAGGTGATATTCTTGTAGGTAAGATTACTCCTAAGGGTGAGAAAGATCCTTCTCCAGAAGAGAAACTGCTTAAGGCTATCTTCGGTGATAAGGCCGGTGATGTGAAAGATGCATCGCTCAAGGCCAGTCCTTCTTTGGATGGTATTATAGTGGATAGAAAACTCTATACTAAGGCCAATAAGGACCGTAAGCAGAAGATGGAGGATAAGGAGACGATGCAGAAGATGGATGCTGCTTTCCAAGTTAAGGCTGCTGCATTACGTGAGGTGTTGATTAATAAGTTGTACACATTGCTGAATGGCAAGTCTGCGCTTTCTGTGAAGGATATCATGGGTGTAGAGCTCATCAGCAAGGGTCAGCATTTCAGCAAAGAGCGCTTGAACGAAATCGATTATACGACTGTTCTGCTCGAAGGCTGGACGACCGATGCGCACAAGAATGAGTTGGCTGCACAATGTGTACTGAATTATATCGCTAAGTACAAGGAGATGGACGCTCAGTTGAAGCGTGAGAAATTCGACTTGACAGTAGGTGATGAGTTGCCTAACGGTATTCTTCAGATGGCGAAAGTATATATTGCTAAGCGCCGCAAGATTCGCGTGGGTGATAAGATGGCGGGTCGTCACGGTAACAAGGGTATTGTATCCAAGATTGTGCGTGTAGAAGATATGCCGTTCTTGGCGGATGGTACTCCCGTGGATATCGTTTTGAACCCGATGGGTGTGCCTTCTCGTATGAATATTGGTCAGATTTTCGAGGCTGTCCTTGGTTGGGCAGGTCAGGAGTTGGGAGTTAAGTTTGCTACTCCTATCTTCGACGGCTGTACCATGAGCCAGTTGGACGAGTGGACAGATAAAGCTGGGCTTCCACGCGCTGGTAAGACTCAACTCTTTGATGGTGAGACGGGCGAGCCGTTTGACCAGATGGCTACAGTGGGTGTAACCTACTTCATGAAGCTCGGTCACATGGTTGATGACAAGATGCATGCCCGTTCTATCGGTCCGTATAGTCTTATTACTCAGCAGCCTCTTGGTGGTAAAGCACAGTTTGGTGGTCAGCGTTTTGGAGAGATGGAGGTTTGGGCACTGGAGGCGCACGGAGCGGCTCATGTGCTGCAAGAGATTCTCACCATCAAGTCTGACGATGTCACAGGTCGTGCACGCACCTATGAGGCAATTGTGAAAGGTGAGAACTTCCCGACACCGGGATTGCCAGAGTCACTCAATGTGCTCTTGCATGAGTTACAAGGTCTCGCACTCAGTATTAACATGGAATAAGATTTGAAGAATTATGGCTTTTAAACAAGAAAATAAACGTACCGGTTTTACTAAGATCACTATAGGTCTCGCTTCCCCAGAGGAGATTATGCAACTCTCTTCTGGTGAGGTTCTCAAACCGGAAACCATCAACTACCGTTCGTATAAACCGGAGCGCGATGGACTATTCTGCGAGCGCATCTTCGGTCCTACCAAGGATTACGAGTGCCATTGTGGTAAATACAAGCGTATCCGTTATAAAGGTATCGTGTGCGAGCGTTGTGGTGTAGAGGTTACAGAGAAGAAAGTGCGTCGTGAGCGTATGGGACACATTAAGCTTGTTGTTCCAGTAGCACACATATGGTATCTGCGCTCTCTGCCTTCCAAAATGGCAGCACTGCTCGGTATTCCTACTAAGAAATTGGATTCTATCATCTATTATGAGAAATACTTGGTTGTACAGGCTGGTGTTTTGGCAGGAGCTGAGATAGGTGAGAAGAACGCAAGTGATAAGAATCGTATTCCTATTGAGAATCGTATGCTTTTGGATGAGGACCAGTACCTGCAGGTAGCTGATTTGATCCCAGAAGAGAATGATTTGTTGGAGGATACAGATCCTAATAAAGTTATAGTGAAGATGGGTGCTGAGGCTATCTATGACCTTTTGTCCACCATCAATCTGGATGAGTTATCTTATGAGTTGCGTGCTGCTGCAGACAAGTCTGCTTCTGTTCAGCGTCGTCAGGAGGCACTCAAGCGTCTGCAAGTAGTAGAGGCATTCCGTGCTAGCAAGGGTAAGAACCGTCCTGAGTGGATGATTCTT
>JAZNQB010000233.1:0-3684 GCA_045589995.1 Paludibacteraceae bacterium | reverse complement strand
GCAACATGCTCAAGTCCTACGATGGCAAAACCATCATCAGCCGTGACACTTGTGGCAGTAAGATGTATACGCCAGAGTCGTTCCTCTATTTCTATAAAGGCACGCTCAATCATGACTGCGCCTATATCCGCCGTGATCTCTTTGAGAAATATGGACTCTATAATGAGCAGATGAAGATTTGTTCTGATTGGGAATGGTATGTGCGTGCGATAGTGCTGGGTGGGGAGAAACCGATATACACCAATATCGATGTCACTATCTTTGATATGAATGGTGTGAGTGAGTCGCATGGCAAGAATGCGGAGTTGATTAAGAAAGAGCGCCGTGAGTATCTAGAATCTATTCTTCCGCCAGCTGTGTTGCATGATTATGATCAGTTTGCTTTCCCGCTCTTGCAATACCAGCGTTTGAAGAAATATCATCTCTGGGGTTTGGTGCATTTCATAGAGAGGGTGCTGTTTAAGTTAGAAAAATGGAGAATTATACGATGAAACCAAAATTATCGATTATCGTTCCAATATACGGAGTGGAGCAATATCTCCGCAAGTGCATAGATAGTCTCCTTGCACAGGATTATGACAACTACGAGATCATCCTAGTGGATGATGGCTCGCCTGACTCTTGTCCACAAATCTGCGATGAATATGCGGAAAAAGCGAAAATAACCGTCATCCACCGTCCGAACGGTGGCTTATCTGCTGCGCGGAATAGTGGCATAGAGGTCGCACGAGGCGAGTACCTTATGTTCGTGGACTCGGATGATTACCTTGAACCCAATGTGTTGGGTGCCCTCATGGCGCAAGTAGAACGCGATAACTTGGACGTGCTGCGATTTAATTACCAGAATGTCCGTGTCAATTCAGCAGGGGAATACGAAGCTTTTCAGCCGTATAAGTCTTCCCACCAAGTGGATGGTGGGACGGATGTCGTATCCGGCGAGACTTATTTGGACGAACGGATGGGGTACGCTTGTTACGCCTGGCAGTTCGTGATAAATCGCGAACTGACAGGCTCGTTTACGCCTGGCATTCATTTCGAGGATACAGAGTGGTTACCTCGCATGATGCTGCAGGCGAAGCGAGTAGGTAGCACGCCTATGGTGGTGTATAACTATTTTATACGCGAAGGTAGTATCACGCAGACGAAAGGTAACCCTGCTAAAGTTAGAAAGAATGTTGAGGATTGTATGACTGTAATAGGGCGATATGCAGATTATATGAAGCAGCATCCGGAATGTAAGTGGTTACGCCGCATGCAAAGTAATATGGTGGTGAGTGTGATAGCTAATGTAGCGCAGTATCTCTATGCAGAGCGAAATATGTATTTGTCGCGCATGAAGTCGTTGGGGGTATTTCCGCTGAGTATGGAGCATCAAGGGACTACTTACCTCCGCAAAGCCCGCCTCATCAATTTTTCCCCTCGCCTGGCGATAATGTTATTACATTTGAAAAATAAATAACCATGAAAACAATACTTTTAGTTTTTGGAACACGGCCGGAGGCCATCAAGATGGCTCCGCTAGTGAAAACACTGCAAGCGCAGGCGGATAAATTCCGCACCATAGTAGCAGTGACAGGTCAGCATCGCCAGATGTTGGATCAAGTGCTACAGATATTCGATATACAACCAGACTATGATTTGGATATCATGAAGGCGAATCAGGACCTGTATGATGTCACAAGTCGTGTGCTCGTTGGTATGCGCGATGTGCTCAAAGAGGTGCAACCCGATGTGGTGCTTGTTCATGGTGATACCACCACCTCTACCGCAGCAGCGTTGGCGGCTTTCTATCAGCAGATACCTGTTGGACATGTGGAAGCAGGACTGCGCACGCATAATATCTACAGCCCATGGCCAGAAGAAATGAATAGACAGATAACGGGTCGCATCGCTACCTACCATTTTGCACCTACGCCACTCGCTAAGAGTAATCTATTGGACGAGAAAGTGGCAGAAGAGCAAATCATCGTGACGGGTAATACCGTTATTGATGCGCTCTATATGGTGGTGGATAAGATTAAGAATAATACCACTCTGCAGCAGCAGTTAGGCGAATTGCTCAAAGAAGCAGGCTATGATACTCAGCGCTTGAATAGCAATCGCCGTATGGTGCTTATCACTGGTCACCGCCGTGAGAACTTTGGCGATGGATTTATCTCGATGTGTACCGCTATACGCGATTTGGCAACTAAGTACCCAGATGTGGATTTTGTTTATCCAATGCACCTCAATCCCAATGTTCGCAAACCAATACAAGAGGTCTTTGGTGATATAGATTCTCTACACCATACACCATACACCTTACACAATCTATTTCTAATAGAACCTCTGGAATACCTTAGTTTTGTCTATTTGATGGAGAAATCGACCATTGTTCTGACAGACTCCGGCGGTATCCAGGAGGAAGCACCTGGCTTGGGTAAACCTGTGCTTGTGATGCGTGATACTACTGAGCGCCCAGAAGCTTTAGAATCAGGCACAGTGCATTTGGTGGGTACAGACTATGATAAGATAATGAATGAGGTGAGCACACTGCTGGATGACGCAGAGGCTTACCGACGTATGTCGCAAGCATTTAATCCTTATGGCGATGGAAAGGCTTGTGGACGCATCTGCGATGCTTTGTGTAATGTATGATGTAGTGCGCTATGTGCAATAAGTAAATTAATATTCAAAATAATATGAGCAATACCAAGCAGATAGGCATTTTAACATTGCATCGCGCTTTGAATTATGGTGCAGTATGGCAATGTTACGCTTTGATGAAAACATGTGAGTCTATGGGACATGTAGTTAGTACTATTGATTACAATCCATATGGTCATTACGAAGCAAAGTGGGCGATTGGGCGTCGTCCATCTACAGCGTATCGCTACTTGATGTTCTTACGTCAATTTAATAAATTTGTCGCCTCAAGACTTAATCCAACAATCCATTCGGAATCACACGAATGGATGATGCAAAACCCGCCTAAAAAAGATATTTATATCGTAGGTAGTGATACTGTGTGGTCAAATGCAGTTGTGGGAGACTATTTGGATTCTTATTTGTTAGACTTTGCTCCATCTACTATAAAGCGTATTTCCTATGCGGCTTCTACTGGCGGTAACCCACTGAAAGTGAATGATAAGCAACAAGCGGAATTGCATAAATTCTCTGCTATATCAATACGAGAGAAACAGTCAGTTGGTGATGTACAAGCATTAGTGGATATTCCAGTGGTAGATGTGTGTGACCCAACGCTTCTTTTAACCAAGGATGATTATGCAGCATTGGAGGAGCGTCCAATATGGTTGCCGAAACATTATGTGGTGTATTTTGACTTGGCTGGAGATCCTTTTTGTGCTGCATCAGCTATAGAGGTGAGTAAACAATTAAATGTCCCCATTCTAAACTTAGTAGGAAAGTATAAATCATGGGCACGATATAATTACCTTGCTCCAACACCAGAACAATGGTTGTATATAATTAGTCATGCGGATTATGTGTGTACAAATAGTTTCCATGGCGTGTGTTTTTCAATCATATATCGTAAGCCATTTATTTGTTGCGCAGCACAAGTAGGAGGTCGTGCAAAAACAAATGGACGAGTACAAAATCTATTAAATCAGACTCATTTACAAGATAGATTCGTATCAAACTCTTCGCAGATACAAGAAAAAATAATGGGGGGGGGGAAAATGG
>JAZNQB010000232.1:0-2281 GCA_045589995.1 Paludibacteraceae bacterium | reverse complement strand
CCCAGCGGTTATTCTTACCAAACTTATCTGAGCCATCGCAGCGTAAAGAGGCTTGGAAAATATAGCGCTCCTTATAATTATAATTCACGCGCGCGAAGTAAGATGCGCCTGCTGAATAACTTCTTCCGCCACTGGTGCGCTGGTCTTCCGCACTACCCTGCGCATAATCAATTGTAGCTTTATAAGGGTCATTGCTTGGCAAGTCATAGGCAGTACCGCTTACATAGCTATAGGCTGTTTTGGTCGCCGATTGACCTAATAAGACGCCCAACTCATGTCCGCTATCAAAGCTCTTATTATAGAATAATGTATTCTCCACTTGCCAAGTGAAGGTGCGGCTATGAGTAGAGGATACAGAACTGGTGGTGCTGCTACCTGCACCGCCTGAACTGAGGTAGTATGGATAGCCATAGCCATCATAACGACCGAAGTTATAGTCGGCATTGAAACTTGATTTGAATTTCAATCCATCGTATATCTCTAATTCGGCAGTGAAGTTACCCGTGAAGCGATCGCTATAGTTCCATCCCGCAGGTAATTCAAGGTTGGCTATTGGATTGATAATCTCCGCCATAGTGATATCCGGAATGGAGTAAAGACGTCCCTCTTTGTCCTTCACAGCGGTGGGATATTTCTCCAACAATGCAGGTGTTTCTGCTTCTGTAGCATAGATAGGTTGTGTAGGTGCGATTAACAGCGCCGAGCCTAATGGAGAATAGAAGGCAGAGTTCTCTGCAATACCTGTTGATTTGACATTGGAATAGCTGATATTTGATGTGATGGTGAAATGGTTGAGCCATTTACGCTCTTCGGTATCAATAATCTTATATACATTATTATTACGCACGGTATAGCGTGTGTAATTGCTTCGGTCAAAATTACCGCCCACGATACCCTCTTGGTCTAAATAGCCAAAGCTAACGAAATAAGTGACCTTATCGCTACCTCCATTCACACTCACCTGATGACTTTGAACAGGCGCATTGTAGTTAAAGAGTGCATCCTGCCAATTTGTGCCCAAATCGGATGTAATAGTGGAGAAATATGGTGCAGAACCATCATTGAGTCGCGCCTCATTGAGGATGGTTTGATACCATGGTGCGGTGAGCACAGCCTTTTGCTTCCATGGGTTTTGCCATCCTATATTCATATCGTATGATACACTTACTTTCTTACCAAACTCACCATTCTTGGTAGTAACGAGGATAACGCCATTGGCACCCTTCGTACCATAAATAGCCGCAGAGGCAGCGTCCTTGAGCACCTCTATAGAGGCTATATCGGTAGGGTTAAGATAATCGATATTTCCTACAGGCATTCCGTCCACTACATATAATGGACTGGCATCATTGATGGTACCGATACCACGGATGTTAATGCGCGTGCCTGCACCCGGTTGTCCAGACGAAGAGGTGATGGTTACACCCGAAGCCTTACCTTTGAGCAAGTTATCCACACGAGTAGGAATAACATTCTCTAAATCCTCTGCGCTCACCTTACTGATAGCGGCAGTGACTACTGATTTCTTTTGTGTGCCATAACCGACTACAACGACTTCCTCTAAAGCTTGTGTATCCTCTTTTAATGCCACACGGCGTGCTGCTTTGGCTGCAAGTGTTTGACTCACATATCCCATATAGGAAAACTCCAACAAGTCGTCTTCTTTTTGCACTGACAATTCATAATTGCCATCATAATCGGTTACTGTTCCCACTGTTGTTCCCTTTACAAGCACCGCCGCCCCGATGATAGGTTCGCCTGTCTTGGAGTCTATCACCACGCCGGTTATTTGTATCTGCGCCATCAATGGGATAAGCGCAAATAAATGTACAAGAATAGTAATTAAGTGTTTCATATTCAGATAGATTTTTGATTAACAAGGCCTTTTTTTAGGGAGATTAAATACATTCTGCACCTCTCTTATAGCCTGCTCTGTGAGTCCTTCTGGTTCGTCTCCCATAGCGCGTGCACACATATAGATATTTGCGGCTTTATTGAGCACATCTATTTGGTCGAATGCATCCATAATATCTTGCCCAACAGCAAAGACACCATGTTTCTCCCACATAGTAACATCATATTTTTCTATTTGCCGGAGTGTAGCCTGTGCCAAGTCCATTGAGCCCGGCAATTGATATGGCACCCATCCTATTCCAAGTGGTGCGAAAGCCAATGTCTCTGGTATCATGGACCATAAGGTGCGTGTCATGATGTCACTATCTTTGAAACGCGTCAGATGTGACATTGCTACTAATTCTATTGGGTGGGTATGGAGGGTGGC
>JAZNQB010000231.1:0-2053 GCA_045589995.1 Paludibacteraceae bacterium | reverse complement strand
GTAGGGGCACTCCGTATCCAGTTTCTGAGCAAGAAAGGAGAGATCACTGCTCTCTTTAATGATTTCCGTACTGTTCCTGCAGACCAAAAGCGTGAATTAGGCCAGTTGCTCAATCAGTTACGCCAAGCAGCCGAGGCGCGTATAGCCGAGTTGCGTGAGGTGGTCAGCGCGCAGCAGGTAGCCGAGGCAAATGACAGTATAGACCTCACGCGCACGCCCGATCCTATCGCTATAGGCACGCGCCATCCACTCTCCTTGGTCAAAGAGGAAATAATAGATATCTTCTCTCGCATCGGTTTTGTGGTGGCAGAGGGACCCGAAGTGGAGGATGATAAGCATGTCTATGGCTTGCTTAATTTTGCACCAGAGCACCCGGCACGCGATATGCAGGATACCTTCTTTATTGAGAAAGAGCAGGGAGTGCAAAAGCCGACTGATGTGCTTCTGCGCTCGCATACTTCTTCTGTTCAAACACGCGTGATGATGACACAGAAGCCGCCTATCCGCGTGCTCTGCCCGGGACGCGTGTATCGCAACGAGGCTATCTCCGCACGAGCACACTGTTTCTTCCATCAAGTAGAGGGGCTCTATATTGATAAGAATGTCAGCTTTGCTGACTTGCGCGAAGCGCTGCTCTATTTCGCGAAAGAGATGTTCGGACCGGAGACACAGATTCGCCTGCGCCCTTCCTATTTCCCCTTCACTGAGCCTAGTGCCGAGATGGATATATCATGTAATATATGCGGCGGCAAAGGTTGCTCTTTCTGTAAGCATACTGGCTGGGTGGAGATACTCGGTTGCGGTATGGTGGATCCTAATGTGCTGGAGGCATGCGGTATAGATAGTAAAGAGTATAGCGGTTATGCTTTCGGCATGGGAGTGGAGCGTATCACTAATCTCAAGTATCGCGTCAAGGATCTGCGCCTCTTCTCGGAGAACGATGTTCGTTTCCTCCAGCAATTCGAGAGTTGCTAATCGCTAACCGCCTCATCGCCCATCTATTCTCCTCTCCCTTTATGGGGAGGTCGGGAGGGGGCTTCCTCCAACAGCGAAGCGGTCTAATTGACGAATTAATGAGTTAATGAGTTAATGAATTAGCCTTGCCGTTTTTGAAGCGTAGCGCTTTTTTGTTAGTGAGTAAAACGAACGCGTTTTTGTGAGATGTGTGTGATCTAATAGACTCGATAATGTGAATTTTATCTGTGTTTATAGCTGGCGTAGGATATGTGCTTATTGCTTAGACGGCAGAAACTCTCCCGGCGGGAGAGAAAGATTATTAGGGCGCATTATATGCTCCCATATGAATGCGGATTAAGAAGATTACGCTCCGGGCGCGTAGCCCACAGGCTCAGCGACTACAATAGGCACATAGCATGCGACCAGTGTTTATCTAGGTTTATTTACAATCAATAATCACACACATCGAGTTTTTGATTACCTCAATAAAAAACACAAAATTGCAATTAAAATTTGCATATATCAAAAAAAAGCAGTACCTTTGCAGCCGATTTTGCGCCTATGAGTGAGCAAGACTCTCATATAATCGACCTTTCGCGCCTCTCTTTAGGGACGCATCGGTTTGATATTCAGTTGGATAGCGCTTTCTTCGCTTCGGTGGAGAAGTCTGATGTGCTGGGAGGAGAGGTGGCTGCTACGGCTGTGCTTTCTCTGCGAGAAGAGGACTACTCGCTTGCGATGAAGGTAAAGGGTAAGGTGCAAGTCGTTTGCGATCGCTGTCTCGATGCAATGGATGTAGAGATAGATGATGAGCAGGATATAGAGCAGGAGGAGGGGCAGATGATTGACCTCGCTTGGCTCGCTTATGAATTAGTATGTATCAATCTTCCGCTGGTGTGTTGTCACCCTGCAGGCGCATGCAATCCGCAAATGGATGCACTTCTCCAACAGCACCTGTGTAGCACCGACGAAGAGCCCGAAGATATAGAAATAGAATAATAGATTGTGAAATAATTAACCCCTCCACGCGGCAAGGAGGAGTCTCCCCCTCGGGAGGACTGCTAACGAAGTGATAGTCCGACCGAAGAGCGGAGGC
>JAZNQB010000230.1:0-4577 GCA_045589995.1 Paludibacteraceae bacterium | reverse complement strand
CGCTATCTCCGTTAGCGCGTTTCCCTTCTTTCGTTCTTTGTCCCGCATGGTATGCGGGTTGTTTTGTTTTTGGGCTTGCGGTGTAGGCAGATTACCGCGTCGCCGTCCTCTCTCCACGTGAGGACGTTTGTTACCGCGTGTCGCCCTTCGTCTTAGTGTCATGTTTTTGCACAAGGACACAAACGCCGAAGGTCTGCCCGACACACGCTAAATGCGGGTGTAACCAAAGCCGGCCAACGCCCCGCTAATCGTATACCCTTACTATACCCTTGCTATACCCGGAGCGTTCTCCCGTTGAAACGGGAGAAGCGGCCTCCGCCTAAAAGGGATAAAAAACATATTACAGGACGATTCTATCGTCCGCTCTTTCTTTCATTGTATCGGATACTATCCGACATCTGTCTGTAGAGTTTTTTCTTTCGTCAATTGTCCCGCATGGTATGCGGGGTGTTCTTTTTCGGTGCTTGTGTGTAGCGGATTACCGCAATATGTGCTACTAAAAAATGCGAGTTTTGGGTACTTGTGTACGTGTTCAAAAAGCAGTAATTTTGCAGCGTGAAAAATTTTTTCATTTAACGAATATAAATATCTACTATTATGCGCAAATGTTGTATCTTTTTGATGCTCCTTTTTGCTTCTGTAATGGTACAGGCAAAAGGCAACGGTATTCCTTCTGAGATCTTCAAAAACGGGAAGGTGAAATACGAGAAATCGACCAACACCTTGGTCTTAGAGGATGGATTTATGTTCAGCCTCGGTAAGGGTTTGGTGGTCTTCGAGACCGGCAAGGACCTTCATATCCTGCTCAAAGGGAATGCAGAATTCAAGGCTGCGTTGGTATTCAAGGACAATTTGATCATCGAGGCAGCACAACCGGCTAAACTCTCTGTTACCTCTAATATCAGCGGTTCGGCTCTGCAGTGCCCGTCGCTGACAATTAACAAAGATGCCGCTGTCTCACTCATGTCCCGTAATTCACAGGAAGGCATGTATGCCCTCTTCTGTGAAGCCATTACGGTCAATGCCGCTACGCTGATAGCAGAAGTAAGCACAGCAAATCTGGCAGTAGTGGCCAAAGAACTGAATCTCAACGGCAGCTGGTTAGAGAAACCAAAAGGCGGTTTCGTCGATACCGAGAAAGCCTGCATCTGCTTCGGCGACGGTATGCCGGCTAAACGTGTGCGTATCACTCCTGAAGTGCAGAAATAATGAAGCGTCTCTTATCCTTTGTGCTTTGCTTCGTGTTTCTTGTTACGGCAAAGGCGGAGCTGATCATCCCTCGCGATTCGGTGCCGGAGGATTATCTGGCGTGGTTCGGTCTGCGCGGAGCGGTACAGGAGGTGACGGAGTATGACTATAACAACTACGGCAAGAAGATCTGGCGGTTCGACACCCGCGGGCGGCTGACGGAGTATTACGAATATACGCATCCTTTCTTCGAGAACGGCGGTTGTGTCTTCGGGCTCTGGGCACATTATCGCTACGCTTACGACGAGCGAGGAAAAATCATCTTCGAGGAGACCTATAACGCCGATCATAACACGGTGGATGAATGGGCGGATCTGACGCTCGAACTCTTTCCTCCGCAATATAAAGGTGCGGATTTCCGGGACAAAGCAGAGAAAGAACACGGCGACACGGCGTTCTGTTATAATCAATGGACACCGGACGGCCCGACGAGCAATTATTTCGGTATTCGGTATGACCGTAAGGGTAACTGGTTCGAGATGGTCCATACGAGTGAGGATGGCTATACGTGCGCGAGCGTAATCGTGCGCGAAATAAAATATTATAAGGATATAGCGCTCTTCGATCTGCCAGTAGGCGTGAAGGCGGTCAGCCATCAATGGAAGTCCGATGGAAGGAAGTGGGGAAACCGCTACGAGTTCGACCGGGAAGGTAACATGACCTCTTTCCGTTCATGGGTGGATGAAGAGGCGCTGTACGAATGGACTCCCGCAGACGAAGAGTTAGGCTCCGATTTCATAGTGCCCGAAGCCAACGACAAGGCGCGCGAAGTGGAGTACTGGCCCACCGCAGTTTTGGGTGAACTGAAGACGCTGCCGGCGGGTGTCCAAGAGAAAGGCGCTTTCTATCTCTGCTTCGACTATATGGGCTACGCCTTCGAGGGCAACCTCTACCCTTTGCACGACGGATGGTGGATCGTAATGAGCCATTGGTGCCTGGATGAAGACCTGACGATGTATCTGGACGAAGAGAACGAGAACGGCGAGCCTATCCCTGCCGCCTCGCGCTATAAAGACCCCTTTGCCGGCATGCGCTATCCGATCATCAAGACCGATTCGGTCAGTTTCATCTCCCGTAACTACGGCGGTCAAACCATCAAACTGTACAAAGAGTCCGAAGGAAAGAAAGTATGGGACAAACTGAAGGTCTCCTGCCATCTGGACGTCCTTGACGCCGATCCCAAGACGCGCCGAGTCCTATGCCGAACCAACCCGAATCACTGGGACTGGGAAGAGTCCCCGCAGTACTACGCCGTCTTTGGATGGATGGACGAAGAGTGGGTCTGCGCTAACCTTTTAACCACATGCCCCTAACCTCTAATCCTCTAATCCCTAACCCATTATGGTAACGATTTGTCTTCTCATAGCAATAGGAGCGATAGTCTATTACTATCTGCATGCTCATCCTCGTCCTTCGGAACCGAAGTGTAAATACGGTTGCCCTGTGCCGAAACCTCAACCCGAGCCCAAGCCCGCAAAAAAGGAACAGGCTAAGCCGAAACCAGCGCCGAATCCGGAAGCAAAGAAGCCCTCCAATGTCATCTGGAATGATAACTCGCGGCTTTTGTCTTTCGAACCCGACGGACTGAGTCTGCGCTATAAAGGTAAGACATATCGCTTTGGTTGTGACGGTCATGAACCGATGGCAATCATCCTGAAATCCGGCGAGGCGGTGGCGTATATCCATAACTCGTTTGACGCGGAGTATGAGTGCGGCCAGTTCCGCAAGAATCCGGACTACCGGTGCAGCACGATTACCGGCAGGGAGCATGACGCGAAGCATTTCTGCTTGCTTCTTACTACCGCTATTGACGATGGCTACGATTGGCAGATAGATGAGTTGGAAAGCAAGGTAGATGAGTTGACGCGCTTTGAGACGCGAGAGGTATGGTATAAGGAAAAAGGCATTGAGTTCGGCAGGTATGGCGAAGAAGAAGGGGGTAGGGAAGGGCACCACTATGAGCACGAGATACTCTACATGATTGTCGATGGCCATAAATACCACCTCTGCGATAATGTCGAAGAAGCCGATGCACTCTATTTCTTCATTCCCGGATACTACGGACGCAAACAAGCCAAACTGCGTATCCATGGCACCCGAGGTGCCGTTCTGGCAGCCTATGCCGATGATTGGAAAAGCGGGAAGACCTTCACACCTTTCGGCAAGCCGATGAATACGGAGCAGTTCTGCGAGATGATGGCTTATGCCCTCCGGTCCGGCAAGAAAGACTTCAACCTCCGCGAACTCGAAAAAGCCTTTGACCAAAAAGACGAACCGCAAAAGGAAACGGGAATAACCATCTACGAAGATGATGACGCGCGCCTCTATTTGGAAGACGAGATAGCGCGGTTGAGATACAAGGGCCGTTTGTATGACTTCGGTTATGACGGCAGGGAGCCGTTTGCTACGATTGACAGTTACAGCCTGCATGTCGTCATCCGGCAGGGGGAGAATGTGGATGCCACGTGCCGCTATTTCCAAAAGAATCCGAAGGGTACGATTCAAACGATTACCGGCCGCGAACTGGATACAGCGCATTTCTGCAAGCTGCTCTGCGCCGCTGTGGCGCATGACCATGGACAGGACAGCGATATGGAGTTTTATATGGATGACCTTGAGCGCAAAGCTTTTGAACTGGAAGACTACCAAGCCCGCAGGAAGAAGATGGGTGAGGAATCCGCCCAAAAGGAAGAAGGCGAGACGCTTCATATGGTTTATACCCGCGAAAGTGTCTGCGCGGCGGATGATTATATCAACAAGAGTTTGAATATCGATTGGGTGGATTTTGCAACACTCGAAGACCTTGTGAGTTATATCAACAACTATCAGGAGGACGGCGGTTTTGCTGCCATCCCTTATACCGGCGGAGATGCCAAATGGCGTATCCTGTCCGGAGATACGCCACTTGCGGAAGTGGGCGACGATGGACGGATTATCTCCTTCTGCGGCAATGACCCGCGCACTCCGCTCAGCCGACTCAAACCCACGAAACTACATGGTGAACGACTATAAAATGGGCTACCGCGGTAAGGAACTCGTGTACGCAAAACGGGAATACTAAGCAATGAATAAATACTAAATAACAAATCACTATGCGTAAATTTACTCTTTTCATCGCAGCCCTCTGCTGCTGCGCAATGATGAATGCCGTTAACTACAGCCTGACGATAGCAGGCACTACTGTAACGGACGTTAACAAAACCGATGTGCTGGGTGACGGCAAAGTTAGTTTTGAGCCTGCTACCAACACGCTCACGCTCAACAACGCCACCATCGAGACTACCGGCAACAGCGCGATTATATGGTCGGATTTCGCCTCGACATTGACG
>JAZNQB010000229.1:0-2349 GCA_045589995.1 Paludibacteraceae bacterium | reverse complement strand
GGCATCTGTATTGATATTCGTCCATTGGTTTCCTTCAAAGAGCATCACATACCCGGGGTTGGCATATCTGTCTGCCCAACGACCTCCGGGGACCACCCATAAATTGTTGTTCGCAGCGGTCATGCGGTAAGGTGTATTGCTCAATGGTCCCTGTGGCTTGTAAGTCAGCCGGCTCGTGGGTGTGAAACGCACGATGCCTTCAGCATTACCTGCGTACCAATGGTCGTAGGTATCTTGGTAGTGCTTGCCTTTCTCTGTATCGGGACTGATACGACCAGTGCGTAACTCACGACGCCAATAAGTATAATCAACGAGATTATCGGTCAGTGCTGCACAGAAAAGACTATCGGTAGTAAAGGCATAGATACTATCGTTGGCGATAAGCACATCCTTTATATCTATTTCCAAACCATTGGGGCGTAACCAGTAACTATCCACTAAGCGGTTGGAACGCAGGTCAAAAGTCTGCACACCATAGGGAGTTGATAAGTATGCGGTGCGACCATGAATAGTGATATTATGGATGGTCTTACGCTGGGTCATATCTTTGTCATACAATTCGCCTATGTACTGCACACCTCGCGCGGAGAGTAGGTCAATCTTACCTGTGGCGTAACCGATGAAAAGTTGCTTGGATAGATTGTCATAATGTATGCTGGTAATGCCGGAACTATTGAGTCCTGACTGGCGATTATACACGCGTATCTGTTCTGTCTGTTTATTTACACTAAATAGGCTACCGTCGGAGACAGCATATACCTCCTCATCGGACATGGCTATTTGTGTTACATTGTTATATGCCAAATGGGTGCGCCATTGTTGTGCCTGTGTGGGGCTCATAATGCAAACGGCGCACCAACAGAGTGCTATATATAATTGTTTGTTTTTCATTTTATTACTAACTATTGACAACTCACAGTTGAATACTCTTTACCAATGCTTCCAATGCTCTCGCTCGATGGCTGATACTATTTTTTACTTCTGCAGGCAGTTCGGCAAAGGTCTTGTCGTAGCCTTCTGGGATGAAGATGGGGTCGTACCCAAACCCGCCTTGTCCATATTCTTCTTCGGCTATTCTTCCTCGTACTATGCCTTCCACCTGGAGTGTTTCTTCCCCTTTGGGCAGGGTTGTGTTTACTCTTATTAGTGTGATAACTGTTCTAAACTGCGCACCTCTGCTATGCTCTCCTGCCAATATGCGCAGTGCTTTCGCTCTATTCAGCCCCGCACCATCTAACATCTGACATCTAACATCTGACATCTGACATCCACCATCCTTCATCATATACCACCGTGCTGTATAAACCCCTGGCGCACCATTGAGTGCGTCTATTTCCAGTCCTGTGTCATCAGCAAACACACCGTCTATCTCACATCTGCCATCAGATATTTGGCGTCTGATATACTCCCATATTGTTTGTGCTTTGATGGCGCTGTTCGCGGATAGCGTAGTGCCGTTCTCTTCTATCTCGGAGGTAAAACCGATATCGTTTAGACTGAGCACGCGAATATGAGAAGGCATTATCTGTCGCACTTCTGAGAGCTTATGGGCATTATTAGATGCAAAAACAAGTGTCATGTGTCTATTTCAATTACTTTCTACTTATGCAGAATTTGGTGCAAAGATACTACAAAAACTGCATATGTGCAAATAAATCACAAAAAAAATCCCCTAACTCCTAATCGCTAAACACTAAACATCAAAAAATACTTGCATATATGCAAAATTTAGACTATCTTTGCGCCAAAATTATAAATTGTACGCATATGAAACGAACATTATTTTTTCTTTTTTGTCTCTCTCTCGTGTCTCTAATGCCTCTTTCGGCGCAAGTGAAAGGGATTGTTGGTGATTGGAAAACAGTAGATGACAAAACAGGTGACAGCTTTTCGATTGTTACAATCTATCAGGCGAAAGACGGACTCTATTATGGCAAGATTACCAAGATGCTTGTTGGTCCTAAGGATGAGCGTTGCGTGGAGTGTGAGGGAGAGGATTATAACAAACCCTTAGAGGGATTAGTTATTATACGAGGAATGAAGGCAGAGAATGGTCAGTTAGTAGGAGGAAAAGTATTAGATCCAGAGTCTGGTAAGATATACTACGCCAAGATTTACTTAGATGGTGGCAAATTAGTATTGCGTGGCTCACTCGATAAACGCGGTTTCTTGGGTAGAAACCAAACTTGGCTACCTGCTAAATAAAACCTCTACCCAGCAAATAATGCACATCTGACATAAAACATCTAACATTACATATATTTCTTCTGGCTGTATTACTCAGCAGTTGTAGCCCTCGCGCGGTGCGCGAGGCGCAAGAGGTTGTTGCTCATGCAGATAGTCTGCGTG
>JAZNQB010000228.1:0-7130 GCA_045589995.1 Paludibacteraceae bacterium | reverse complement strand
ATCCCCTCCAACTATCTCTGCGGTAGTAGAGTGATAGGTATATCCGAGTCCTGCATAGACATAGAGCGGAATAACCAAACGCGCTACGCCACCGCCTGAGACAGAAACTAAGTTCTGGGAAATCTTACCTGTATAGAAAGGATATACCTGATTATAATAATGATGATCGACATAAGGTCCTGTACCTGTATAACCATATTGGAATCCCATTCCTAACAGTGCATTCACATACCATCCAAATAATTTGACATGTCCATATGTGAGTCCGAAAGCATGTTGGTTATACTGATAAGGAGTGAAAGCACAAGCATAGTTAGCAAGCAAGAAATGCTCCCATTCGTATGTGCGTTTTGGGTGCTGTTCTTTTACCTTCTTCTGCTGCTGATAAGAAGCAAAGATATGATCGAATTGTCCTCCGCCCGCAGAAGCAGGTGTTGTTTGTCTCGTTTGTGTATTAACTGTAGATTTCGTTTTGGAAGACGCAATAGCCTGTACCTCGCCGTTGGCGTAGATGATGGTGGCTATTTCTGTCATGGATAGAACAAAAGTAGGACCATTAGGGTTAGTGGCTTTCTTATAACGAACCTCCGTATCACTCACTTCTTGGATGAGAGCTTCAATTTTCTCAGAGTTAGTCTTTATTATAAGGTCAAAGTCCGCTGCTAATAACGCCAAAGAGAGCGATAGAGAAACCGCTAAAACAAAAATCTTTTTCATATGGCAGGGGTTTTAGAAACTTAACGCAAGACCTAAACCATTCGAACTCGCATTTAGTTTGAGTTCAAGATTACTAGCCATTTGGGAACTACCGCAGCGCACATTATATACTTGATCCACGCGTTTCTTATATACATTACCGCAAGCCACCAAAGGCACAGAACCTATGGCAAGTGCCACCCCTGGAATCGCCATAATAGCAGCAGTCTCGTCCGTATCTATAAGAGCTGCACCCACAATCACAAGTGCGAGGCCGCCACCCATAAGACTCCAACCTGCTATCTCCACATTGTCCCATGTTTTATAATAATTATACGCAATAGGGCAAGTCTGCGCAAGGAAATATTTAAGTTCGCGGCCGTCCATAGTATGACCATCAATCATATAACGATTATTGTCCACACGCTGCAGCGCTCCAGTTACCTGTCCTGTGGGTGCACCATAATAACCACCATATGCATTATAACCATAGTTATTATGTCCGCGTCCAACACCATAAACACCCTGTTGGTTTTGTGGCTGAACTTGCTGAACTTGCTGTACAGGCTGAGCCTTGTGCTCGATAGCTTGCACCTCACCATTGGCATAAACGATAGAAGAAACTTCTGATAACTTGATGACGAACATAGGTCCATTAGGATTGTTCGCCTTCTTGTAGCGCAATTCCGTATCACTCACCTCTTGGATGAGAGCCTCAATTTTCTCCGAGTTGGTCTTGATAATCAAATCATACTCAGCAGCGATTATACTGCTAAAACTACAAACGAGTGTAAATGCTAAAATAATAAACTTTCTCATATTCAATAGTATTTTGCCCGCTCTGACACCTTTGCGGATTGGTTGATTAGTAACACTCAGTTATGCGTAAAAAAAACAGCGCAGACCCCGAGTTGCTTATTCACAAACCGAGGTCTTCGCACTACCTATCAAGTCAAATAAACAACAGGAAACCTACGCTGATATGACAAGTCGGTACGGCAAAAACCGTGACCAGAAATAGTCACATCCATAGGCATCTATTGCTCACTTTGATTTTGACTTGATAACTGAAAGTTGCGAAGTTTCGGTTTGTCAAATACAAAGCGTCAATAAACGCTAAATATGTAAGCAATAACATAAGCCATTGCGACTGCAAAGGTACAACAAAAACTGCACATATGCAAGAATTTTAGCAAATTTCTTCAAAAAAAGGATTTTCTTTTGAATATGTAGTGTGTAACTATAGAGATTTAGTTTTGTTTAATAGGTTTTGTTATACAAAAAGTATATATACTTTAGTATATATAGTATAAAGCGCAAAAATACACATTTTTGTATGTTATCTTATGGTTATCCTATGGTTATGTTATGGTTATCCTATGGTATTACATGCTAATTACCCTATAGGAGGCTAAAAACGCATAGATATTGCATTAACGATTTACGGGGTTGTTACGAGGTTTTAACGAGGTTATTACGAGTTAACGCATTTTTTATTCTGACTAAACTATAAAAGGTAAATTCGCTATGCAAAAACGATTAATTTTGCAATAAATTGCTAAAATGCTTGCGTATGTGCAAAAATTGTAGTATCTTTGTGCGACTTTTTGGGTCTATGAATAATTAACAGAACGCAAACGGCGTTCATAAATGATTTAAACAAATGAATATTGTAAGAAAAGAAATTGCTTTGCCTGATGGCCGTGTTATCACGTTGGAGACAGGCAAATTAGCAAAACAAGCAGACGGAGCCGTGATGGCAACACTTGGCAACACCATGATTTTAGCCACCGTTTGTTCTGCCAAAGACGCAGTTCCCGGTACGGACTTCATGCCTCTCACGGTGGAGTACAAAGAGAAGTTCGCTTCAGCGGGTCGTTTCCCTGGTGGTTTCACTCGCCGCGAAGGGAAAGCATCGGACTATGAGATTCTTATCGCCCGTCTTATCGACCGCGCTCTTCGTCCATTATTCCCATCTAATTATCACGCAGACACTTTTGTGAATGTAACCATGTACTCTGCAGACGGCATTGACATGCCTGAGTCCATCGCTGGTTTGGCAGCTGGTGCTGCTTTGGCTTGCTCCGATATTCCTTTCGAGGGTCCAGTGAGCGAGGTGCGCGTGGCCCGTGTGAACGGCGAGATGGTGATCAACCCTACTTTCGAGCAATGCGAGCAAGCTGACCTCGAGTTGATGGTTGCCGCTACCTATGATAACATCATGATGGTGGAGGGTGAGATGAAAGAGGTGCCAGAGAGCGTGATGCTCGAGGCTATCAAGGCAGCTCACGAAGCTATCAAGCCACAATGCTTGGCTATCGATGAGATGATGAAGGCTTATGGCAAGGAGGTTAAGCGCGAGTACTGCCACGAGATTAACGATGACGAGCCCAAGCAAGCCGTACACGAATACAGTTATGCTCGTGCTTATGCGCAAGCTACCAGTGCGGACACCGACAAGCACCACCGCGAGGCGATGTTCACACAGATACGCGAGGATTTCAAGGCAGAGAAGGCTGAATACATGGCTGCTCGCGCCGAGGCATTAGGTGTAGATGTGGATGATATCACTGCACTCGTAGATAAATACTACCATGATGTAGAGAAAGAGGCTATGCGCCGTGCTGTGCTCGATGAGGGCAAGCGTTTGGATGGTCGTACCACAACCGAGATTCGTCCTATCTGGTGCGAAGTGAGCCCACTGCCAGGTCCTCACGGTTCATCTATCTTCACCCGTGGTGAGACACAATCGCTCTCTACCGTTACACTCGGTACCAAGCGCGATGAGAAGATTGTTGACGAGGCACTTATCCAAGGCAATGATAAATTCCTATTGCATTATAACTTCCCTCCATTCTCTACAGGCGAGGCACGCCCAAGCCGTGGCGTAGGTCGTCGTGAGATAGGTCACGGTAACCTTGCATGCCGTGCGCTGAAGAATATGGTTCCAGCTGATTTCCCATACACCGTACGCGTGGTGAGCGACATCTTGGAGTCTAATGGTTCTTCTTCTATGGCCACTGTATGCGCAGGAACACTCGCGCTCATGGACGCAGGTGTGCCTATGATCAAACCAGTGAGTGGTATCGCGATGGGTCTTATCTCTGAGTGCAAAGGTACCAAATATGCTATCTTATCCGACATCCTCGGTGATGAGGACCACCTCGGTGATATGGACTTCAAGACCACAGGTACTGTGGACGGTTTGACAGCATGTCAGATGGATATCAAGGTGGACGGACTATCATACGAGATCTTGGAGAACGCTTTGGCGCAAGCCCACGAGGCACGTATGCATATCCTCGGTAAGATGCTCGAGTGCATGCCTGCTCCACGCGCAGACCTCAAGCCACAAGCTCCACGCATCGTTTCCTTCATGATTCCAAAAGATATGATCGGCGCTGTGATTGGTCCTGGTGGCAAGATTATCCAAGGTATCCAAGCAGAGACCGGCGCAGTGATCTCTATCGAAGAGGTAGAAGAGGGCGGTAAGGTAGAAGTAGCTTCTAACAACGGCGATTCAATGGCTGCAGCAGTGGCTAAGATCAAAGCTATCGTGGCATTGCCAGAGGTAGGCGAAGTATATGAGTCAGTGGTTAAATCCATCATGCCTTATGGTTGCTTCGTTGAGTTCATGCCTGGTAAAGAAGGTCTGCTCCACATCAGCGAGATTGACTGGAAGCGCTACGAGACGATGGAAGAGACTGGCATCAAAGAGGGTGACAAGATCACTATCAAACTGATGGAAGTAGATCCTAAGACCGGTAAGTTCCGTCTCAGCGCTAAGGTTCTCAAAGAGAAACCAGCGGATTATGTAGAGCCAGAGCGTCCTGCCCGTGCGCCACGCGGTGATCGCGGTCCTCGTCCAGAGCGTCGTGGTCCACGCCCTGAGAAACATTAAGAAAATGTACGATGTACAATGTACAAAGTACTATTTAGAATTTAGATTTTATAATTTATAATTTAGAATTATGGACAAGTATATTTGTGAAGTATGCGGATATGAGTACGATCCAGAGATAGGCGATCCAGATAATGGCATCGCAGCAGGTACTCCTTTTGAAGAGTTGCCAGAGGACTGGAAATGCCCAGTTTGCGGCGTAGGCAAAGAACTATTTGCTAAAGCATAAAAAGAAAACAGAGCCTCGTGTGAGGCTCTGTTTTTTTAGTTAGTTTCTGCTCTATTCTTCCTTAGGTGTCTCGCCATCGAAGCAGTAAGTGCAGACCTTGCACTTTGGCAGTCCGATGGAAGCGATGAGGTCTTCTATCTTGGTATATTTGAGTGACTTGAGAGCGAATCGGTCTCTGAGTGCTCCCATGAGTCGCTGATACTCAGGTGAGTCGGTGGTAGCGTAGGCCTTGATACGCTCTGGGTCATTGGCCGCGTCTATGCCCTCGAATTCCGCGATAAAACGGCGTGTGATGAGTTCAAGGTCAGACTTAGAGGTGGTGAAGTTCGTGAACGGACATCCGTACATAATAGGCGGACATGCGATACGTATATGTACCTCCTTGGCGCCCGACTCGAGTAAGCAGCGTGTGTTATCACGCAGTTGTGTGCCTCGCACGATAGAGTCGTCACAGAAAAGGACGCGTTTACCTCTCAGCAGAGAGGAGTTATGTATGAGTTTCATCTTCGCCACCAACTCACGCGTAGCCTGTTGGGAAGGAGTGAAGGAGCGTGGCCATGTAGGCGTATATTTGGTGATAGCTCGCGCATAAGGAACGCCAGAAGTCTGTGCATATCCAATAGCCATGCCGATGCCTGAGTCCGGTATGCCGCATACGCAATCCACTTCTACATCATCGTTTGCTCCCATTGCTCGGCCACATTCATTACGCACATCTTCCACATTACGCCCTTCGTAATCGGAGGTTGGGAAACCGTAATAAACCCACAAGAAAGAACATATTTGCATTTTCTCATTGGGTTTGCGTAACTGCTCCATGTAATTAGCACGAATGCGTACTATCTCACCCGGGCCAAGGAAATACTCCGTTTGGAAACCCAGGTTGTAGAACGATGAGGACTCGCTGGCAACAGCGTATGCGTTATCTTTCTTACCCACCACGATAGGTGTTCGTCCCCATGCATCACGCGCCGCGATAATTCCATCTTCCGTCAGAATGAGTACACTGCAAGAACCTTTTATTTGGCGATACATATACTCTATTCCATCCACAAAATCCTTGCCTTGCACGATGAGCAGTCCCACCAACTCAGTAGGGTTGACACAACCGCTACTAAACTCTGTGAGGTGCATATTCTGCGATAGGAGATGATTAACCAGTTCGTCTAAGTTATTTATTTTGCCTACCGTACTGATAGCAAATCGTCCAAGGTGGGAATTGATAAGCAGCGGTTGCGCATCTGTATCTGAGATTATTCCGATACCCGCGTTTCCAGCAAACTCGTCTAATTCATCTTCGAATTTCGTACGGAAATAGGAGTTTTGTATATTATGAATACTGCGTTTGAATCCTTTCTCGTGGTCGAAAGTAGCCATACCAGCTCGGCGTGTACCGAGATGGCTATGATAATCGGTGCCATAGAAAACATCCGTTGCGCAAGAGGTGGTGGAAACCGTTCCAAAAAAACCAGCCATAATAGTAGTGGTTATCGGGTTAGATAGTTATTTACATTGTTCTCAATACGAGCGGTGAGGTCTTCGGCAGAAGCCTCAATAACGAGTTTCTCGCCTGTGATACATTCGTACAACTCCATATAGCGGTCTGTGATACCTGCTACCACTTCGTCTGTCATCTCAGGCACTTGCTGTCCCTCTTTGCCTTGGAAACCATTCTCTATCAACCATTCGCGTACGAACTCCTTTGACAACTGCTTTTGTGGTAGTCCTGCTTGGAAACGCTCTTCGTACTCGTCTGCATAGAAATAGCGGCTTGAGTCAGGGGTATGTACCTCATCCATGAGGATGATTTGTTCACCTTTTTTACCAAACTCATACTTGGTGTCAACCAGAATAAGTCCTTGTTTAGCAGCTATCTCTTGTCCTCTTTGGAAGAGTGCGAGTGCGTATTTCTCCAACTGTGCATACTCTGCTTCGGACACCAGTCCTTGGCTAATGATTTGCTCACGAGAGATATCTTCGTCATGCGCGCCGATCTCTGCCTTGGTTGTAGGGGTGATGATAGGTGTAGGGAACTGTTCATTCTCGCGCATTCCTTCAGGAAGCGCTACACCGCATATCTCGCGCACGCCGCTCTTGTAGGCACGCCATGCTGAACCGCACAGATAGCCGCGGACGATCATCTCGATAGGATAGCCTTCACAGCGGATACCTACGGTAACCATTGGATCGGGTGTGGCTTGTTTCCAGTTAGGAACGATATCTGTTGTAGCATCCAGGAACTTAGCGGCAATCTGGTTGAGTATCTGTCCCTTGAAAGGAATACCTTTGGGAAGGATGACATCA
>JAZNQB010000227.1:0-4771 GCA_045589995.1 Paludibacteraceae bacterium | reverse complement strand
CAAGAAACTGAGGCTATATTCCTGTTCAAACTTAGCTGCGCGGCGGATATTATCGTAGTAGGTTTGTGAGGCATCAACAGTCAAAGCAGTATAGTCGCGCCATGTATCAGGATAACCAATTTTGATGGTCATGCTATTGAGTTTATCCAATGCTTTTTCTTTGGTTTGATTTGACATCCATTCGAGGTTCTCAATACGCTGAGCGAGAGCCGATTGTAGGTTTTTGACCAGAGCTACCATGCGCTGCTTATTCTCCTCAGGGAAATACTGCTTTACATACATCTGACCTACCGCTTCGCCGAGTGTGCCATTTACTACGCTGACCGCGCGTTTCCACAGCGGAGCGGGTTCTTCTTTGCCTGACATCACCTTGCCATAGAAATCAAAACTGGTTTGATAAATCTCGCTTGTGAGCAGCGAAGCGGCACCGTCGATGACTTGCCAAGTGAAGAGCGTCTTAATATCCTCCAGTGGTTCTTCTGCCAATAAACGACCTACCTCTTGCAAGTGCGGTATTTGTCCGATAGAGAGACTATCTATCTGCACATTGAAGGCTGCGAAATAGGTATTCCAATCAATCTGTGGTACAAGCGATTGCAGGTTTGCAATAGACATCTTGTTATAGTTCATTTGTGGATTACGCAATTCCACATTCGAATACGCAGCTTTGGCCAAGCGTGTCTCCAAGCGAAGCACCGTCTGCGCGCGTTGTGCAGGATTGGATATGCCGAAGAGTGTGAATAGTTTTTCTATATATGCCATATACTCTGTGCGGATATGCGCTGTGTGCTCATCTTCGTCTATATAATATTCTTTCTCGCCAAGTGTGAAACCTGCTTGGTATTCATTGAGGATATTCATGGATGAATTCATGGCGTCAGCATCCACATACATTGCCCATAGACCAAAATCCATTGCTTTTCCTAATGCTTCTGATAAGTGGTCTTTGGATGTGATTGCTTCGATTTCATCGAGTGTTTTTTGCACAGCATTTATGCCTTCTTGGTCACGACGTGCGGTATCCATAGAGAGGTTGTAGAGGTCGCCTATTTTCTGCTCTACGGTGCCTTGTGGGTGTGTTTGTGCAGCAATCGATTGGATGAGTCCATTCACTTGCTCAAGGTTCTGCAATCCTAATTTATCGAATGAGCCAAATCGGCTATATTCGGGTGTGAGTGGATTGGCCGCCATCCATCCGCCGCATGCGAATTGATAGAAGTCGTTTTGTGGAAGCACGGTGGTATCTAAATTTTCGAGATGGATACCTGTTGTCTGCTGGTGTTTAGTACAAGCGGTTGTCATAAGCGTAAATGCTGCTAAAGTAAAAATGATTTGTTTCATATATTCAAATTTTACAGAAAGAACAAAATGAGTATTTGTCCAGATAAGACGCGCAGAAACATAGTGAGCGGATAAACCGTCGAATAGGCTACTGCTGCGCGGTCATTGAGCGAAGACTGTGCGGTTGCATAAGCGAGTGCAGGCGGATCTGTAGTAGAACCGGCAATAAGTCCCATGAGTGTAAAATAGTCCAGTTTGAACCATAAGCGTGCGATGAGACCAATAATAAGCAAAGGCAACATAGTGATAATCACACCATAACCAATCCATATATAACCTCCGTCCAAGAGGGTAGGAATGAATGTTTTCCCTGCTCCAAATCCCACCGCAGCGAGGAAGAGCGCGATTCCTATCTCGCGTATCATAAGATTGGCAGAACTGGTGGTATAAGTGACTAAGCGGAACTTAGGTCCAAAAGCGCCTATCAGCAGCGAAACAAGTAATGCTCCACCTGCAAGTCCCAACTTGAATGGTTGTGATAAACCAGGTAGCAAGATAGGTATGGAACCCAAAGCCACACCCAACAAGATACCAAAAAAGAGCGATGCTAAATTAGGAGCATCCAGTTTCTTTGCCATATTACCAAATACTTGCGCCACCTTATCCACAGCCGCTTTCTCACCCACTATAACCAACCTGTCACCCAACTGTAAAATCAAATCCGGCGTAGCAAGCAGTTCTATACCTGCTCGTCTAATACGCGTAATCGTTATCTTGTATGCAGCGCGTACATTGAGGTCGCCAATTCGTTTACCATTTAGCTTTGGTTTGGTAACCACCACATGGCGGCTGACCAAGTGCACATTCTCTGCCTTCTCATCTGCAGGAATAGTGGTTAAGTTACCCAAGAGAAGCATGGTTCGTTCATCTTCATTATCTCCCACCATTCGTATCTTATCTCCCACATGGAGTATGGTATCTCCATCCGGCATTTCGTCTGCTCCATCCGGATGCAATAGTCGGCTCACGATGAGCTTAACATGCGTTATTTGGCTCAATTCGCGCACACGCATTCCTTCTACCTGTGGATTTGTGAGTTCGATATCAATATAACGGATTTGCTTCTCTATGCCTTTCTCTTGTGCTACGCGAGCCTCCTCTTTCTCATTCTTGATACCAAAGAACCACCGCAGCAGGAGCATAGAGACGAGTATTCCCACCACGCCTAAAGGATAAGCCATCGCATAACCGGCAGCAATGGAAGGGTCGGTCATACCTGTGGTATCATGAAAAGTCTGCTCTGCAGCACCTAAACCGGGCCTATTGGTCACAGCACCGAAGAGAACACCTATCATCGTGGTCATGGAAATACCAGTAATATAATGGATCGCAACGGCTGTTGCACACCCAAGAATCACAATTCCTGCAGCCAACAGATTGAGACTAAGACCTCCTTTACGAAAAGAAGAAAAGAAAGAGGGCCCCACTTGAAGACCTATCGAATAAACAAAAAGAATGAGTCCGAAGTCTTTTGCAAACGACTCTACTAATGGGTCTAAACGCATCCCCATATGGCTACATGCAATAGCCGCAAAGAGTATCCAAGTAATACCCAGTGTTATACCTTTAAACTTGAGTCTCTCACCCAAGTATATACCCACAGCAACGGCTAATGTCAGCACGAAAATTGAATGGGCCATTCCCACACCAAAGAACAAATTATAGAACCAATCCATATAATCAATTAGTATTTATTCAAAACCTTTGCGGCGGCAAAGGTACTGCTTTTTTTGCAGATATGCAAGTAGATATTTTATATTTTATACTTTAGTTTGCAAAATTAAGGTTTATTAATTACAGAGTATTGACAGTTAATATATATTGCTATTCGGCATGATTTTTGTATATAATACAATGTTTATGATTTTGAATATTACTATATGAAAGTAGGATTGGTATTAGAAGGTGGTGGCATGCGTGGTTTGTACACGGCAGGTGTACTGCATGCGCTGGGTGTGGATGATGCGCTGGGTGTATGGGAGCAGTTAGAATCGTATCTGCATAAAGATGGTATTTGATGATTATTTTTATTTTGTAAAATAAAAGTATTGCATATATCAAAAAAAAGTACTACCTTTGCAGCCGCAAAGGTTTGAAGAAACAAAATAAAATTTACACTATATGATACTTGATAAATTAGAGAATGCTGCTTTGTATTATGACAGCGTACCAGGTTTTGAACAATTTATGAAGTTCTTTAACGAGAACGATTTGGAGGAGATGCCCTCATGTAAGATTTTTCTTGATGGCAATGACCTTTATATTAATATCCTTGATTTTAAAGGTAAAGCAGAGTCTGAGTGTCGTATGGAGGCGCACAAGGACTATATAGATATCCAAATTCCACTTGGTGCAGATGAGACGATGGGATGGAAGGCGCAGGTGGATTGTCAAGATGTGACGCAAGAGTATGATGAGGGTAAGGATGTGGAGTTTTATGCAGATAAGGCAGTAGCTCAGTTCACTGTACCTACAGGTCACTTTGTTGTATTCTTCCCCTCTGATGCGCATCAGCCAGGTATTGCTCCAGGTAAGGAGTATCGCAAGCTGATTATAAAAGCGAAGGTGGATTGATTCTGAGTTAACAAAACACCGGCGGATGATAAAACACTAATAACATAGAAACACATATACTATGGCAAAGAGAGTAAAGAAAGAAATATGTCCGGTAGTGAAGCACCTTCCTGTCGTAGAGCGAGATGCGTATTTGGCGCCTTATGAGAGTGCTCTGGTAGGTCGCGCTGACTATGCAAAGCGCAAAGAGGCGGAATTGACAGGAGGCAGTACTACTTTAGCCGAGTGGGCAACGGGTTATCTTTATTATGGTTTGCATCACCGCAAGCACTACACTGATGCGCAAAGGCAAGTAGTAACAGGCGAATGGGTATTGCGCGAGTGGGCTCCTAATGCGACGGCTATTTATATCAAGGGTGATATGAATGGATGGCAGAAGGATGAGCACTACCGTCTGCAGCCAATAGGCAATGGTGTATGGGAGGCGATTATGCCAGAGGAAGCATTGCAGCACGGACAGATGTATAAATTGCTCGTGGAATGGCAAGGCGGTTATGGAGAGCGAATACCGAGTTATGCACGCCGTGTGGTGCAAGATGAGCAGACGAAGATATTCTCGGCGCAAGTATGGGATGAGGACGCTTATGTTTGGAAGAATAGAAAGCCTGCTCCGGGTCTATCCCTGAATGGAGAGGAGACGCAAGAGGCTCTGTATATATACGAGTGTCATATAGGAATGAGTTCGCAAGAGGAGAAGGTGAATAGTTACGAAGAGTTCCGCCGCGATGTGCTGCCTCGTATAGCGAAATTGGGATACAACTGTATTCAGATAATGGCTATTCAGGAACACCCGTATTACGGCAGTTTCGGATACCATGTGTCGAGTTTCTTCGCGGCTTCATCGCGTTTCGGTACT
>JAZNQB010000226.1:0-2493 GCA_045589995.1 Paludibacteraceae bacterium | reverse complement strand
GACTTCAGATATTAGCAATATACTCAATTTCCAACGCCAATATCCGGAAACCAAACTATTCAAACTTGAGCGTAACTATCGCTCTACACGCAATATAGTGAATGCGGCTAATTCACTCATACATAATAATATACATCAAATAAAAAAAACAGTCTATTCGGAGAAAGAAGCAGGAACACCTGTTGGATTGAAACCTTTTGTCGATGACCGTGCGGAGGCCACGGGCATCGTCGAGATGATCATCCGCGAGAAGCGTAATGCCAATCGAAACCTTTCATACGAAGATATTGCTGTTCTGTACAGAACCAACGCGCAGTCACGAGCATTCGAGGGAGAACTGCGAAAAAATAATATCCCATACCGCATCTACGGAGGCACCTCTTTCTACCAACGAAAAGAGATAAAAGATACACTCGCCTACTTCCGATTAGCTGTCAATCCAAAAGATAATGAAGCACTCCTACGCGCACTCTCTTTCCCTTCAAGAGGTATTGGCGATACCACTATGAAGAAAGTGACACTATCTGCCATCGAGAATAATCAATCATACATGGAAGTCATGCGACATCCAGAAGATTATCCACTCGAGATGAGCGGACCAATGAGAAAGAAAATAAGCGCCTTCGCTGCAATGATAGACGAACTATCTGCACAAAGCGAAGAAATGGATGCCTTCCGTTTCGCCGAAATGCTTCTGCGACAAACAGGTGTGTCCACCGCCCTGATGATGGACCGAACACCAGAAGGAATAGACCGAGCACAGAATGTGCAAGAACTACTCAATGCCATCCGTGAATTTGTGACACAAAGAGCAAACGAAGGAATTGATTATACACCCATCACCGATTTCCTTAGTGAAGTCAGTCTCATGACGGACCAAGATGATAATCAGGCAGACACCACAGACCGCGTCACACTCATGACGGTGCATGCGGCGAAAGGATTGGAATTTCCTCTCGTATATATCGTGGGACTTGAAGAAAATCTCTTCCCATCACAATTCTGCTCCACACAACAGGAAATAGAAGAAGAACGTCGCCTATTCTATGTGGCCATCACACGAGCAATGGAGACTTGCGTCGTGTCATACGCACGCCAGAGATTTAGAAACGGACAGATAACCTTCAATTCACCAAGCCGTTTCCTCAATGATATTGATAGAGCATATATCCAAATCCTGAAAAATAACCCACAACCATCCACTACACGATGGGGCGCTAATACCACTTGGGGCACACCTTTCCACTCTAACTCATACGAGCGCCCTACTACCACTCGCACTCAAGAGGCGCAACCACAACCATCCATACCCACCCGCACTACTACCAATCAGGTCATGCCTATTGAGTCAATATATAGTGCAGGAGAACGAATAGAGCACAAGGTCTTTGGCCCTGGAACGGTCAATCGGGTCTATCGTGACTTGGTAACGGAGAATGATAAGATTGAAATTACCTTCGATAAGGTGGGCACCAAAACTCTCCTCCTCTCCCATGCCAAACTAGAACGCCTCTAACCGCCTAAATATCCAAATTTTGTACTTGGGAAAAAACTTGGGATTTTGATTTTTGCGACATATGCAAGTCTAACTGAAGATATTGTGCTTTTTTTTAGAGTTTCTGTTGTAGTCTGGACATATCTTTACCGTCTATTATGTAATAGCAATAATCATCATACAAAGGCAGCCATTTGAAAGGGATACCACATATTCGTCCTTCAGTTGGTTGCCTTCTATTTCCTTTCTCATCTGTATACTTTCCACCTAAGAAATCCTCCTTTTTACAACAATCTTTGCTAAAGCGTGGATTTTTTACTTGTTTTTCGGGATTAAAATCGTAAACCACCAACGAGCATACATCTGAGCAAATATGGTGTGACAACAATTGATTGCAGAATTGAGCATCACATTCATAGGACGGCAAATGATCTACGACATTCCATCCGGTATCACGATGATATATCCACTTCAGTTCAACAGCATATGCTTCTTTCTTTGACTCGTTGTATATAAACAAATCAACTTCACTTTTACAAAAGTTATTTCTGTCTACATCCTTACCCTTAAATAACCAGCCGAGATGCTCATCTTGCCTGATGTTGGTCTCCATCTCAATCACATAGCCTTCTGACCTATATTTCAAGAAATATGCATATAACCATCCCTGAAGATTTTGTTCTTTGTTGTTGGTATTACGCCAATCTTGCAAACAAGTTATTATTTCTTCTTTAAGATTTATCATTTGTGCATAATTTTATTAGTAAACAGCGGAGCGACCAAACTCCGCTGCCTTGTTAGAGTACGACTATTAATACTCAATTTTTGCCTCACGAAGCATATTCTCAGCCTCTTCTTTTGCTGTGTTTTGCATTTTGAAATAGAACTTATAGTATCTGTGTTCTTCGTTTTTCTCTTTACCACAAAATTCGTTTGTTTTTACTTTTCTATCCAGAACTAAATATGGTTTATAACACATCAAACAGCGACGAATATTA
>JAZNQB010000225.1:0-8624 GCA_045589995.1 Paludibacteraceae bacterium | reverse complement strand
CCGACTTCGCCTACGCTTATGCGTGGGCTTTCTGCATATTGGAAGGCAAGGGTGTGGTAGCCCGAATGAACCAATAGCAGTTGGCTCACGCTTTTCGTGTACCTACCTCTCAATCGAGAAAGAAAAAAAATACTAACCAATAAAAACAACACAACAATGAAAAAACTATTCTCTTTATGCTTGATTTGCCTTTTGGCAATGTCAGCCATGGCACAGCGTGCTGCTGTTATGGAGTTTAAGGCTGGCGTAGGTATCTCACAGGCGGATGTAGATGGTCTTTCGGGTATCTTTACTACCTATTTTCGTCCAGCAGGTTACACCATGATTGAGCGCACACAAATTGATCGCGTTATTGATGAGCAACAATTTCAGCGCAGCACCTTGACGGAAAGCCAAATGGTGCGTATTGGTGAGTTGTTGAATTTGTCCAAGATTGTCATTGGTGATGTGAATATCGTAATGGGGCAGTACAATGTGGATGTGCGTGTCATCAATGTGGAGAGTGGTACAATTGCAGCCACAGAGGGTGCAACCTTTGCAGGAAGTTCGTATCGTGAAGGAATGAAAAATCTTGCTACAAAATTAGCGTCCCAAATAGCTATTGGCGCAGGTCCTACAGTTGGAAATCCAGCACCTGTTCAGCAGTCGGAATATGTAGATTTAGGTTTGCCAAGTGGTACACTGTGGAAGTCTAAAAACGAGAAAGGTATGTATTATACTTACGATGAGGCAGTAAGTCAGTTTGGCGATAAATTACCTACTCGTGAACAGTTTGCAGAATTACAGGCATTCTGTACTTGGGAGTGGAATGGCAAGGGATATGTAGTAAAAGGAGATAATGGTAATTCTATTGTGCTTCAGGCTGCAGGTATCCGCTATTGCAATGGCGAAATATACTGCGTAGGTACGGTCGGGCGCTATTGGTCGTCCACTCCTATCAGTTCAGGAAACTATGCATGGGGGCACCACCTCAGTTCGGAACTAATCACTACGAACCCATATGAATACTGCAACTGCTATTCCGTGCGTTTAGTCCAGTAATTTACAAATTTAACAAAACGCTTTTGCGTTCAGCGAAATTTGAAGGCATTGAAAACTTCTCTATTTTGTTCTCGGCTTTGCCGTGAGAAAATAGAGTGACATACAACTGAAAATAAAGAATGAGATTTGCGAGGGCACAATTTGTGCTCTCGCTTTTTGTGTTTATTAGGAAATCACTACTCTGTACTAAAAATACACATTACACATTCCACATTAAACAATAAAAAAAATTGCGTATGTCAAAAAAAAGTTGTAAATTTGCAGCCGAAATCATTTCTGAAAAATAAATGAAAATGTTCAACCAAAAGAAAACACCAAACATATGACAGTAAAAGAATTTTTCAAAAAGGCGTTCTCGGATATGAAAGAGGATGCAAAGGCTCAACACGAAGTGGACAAAGCTAATTTTGCAGCGGCAAAAGCGGAGGCGAAAGCGCAATTTGAGAAGGCAAAGTGCACGCCTGAGGAACAACGCCAAGCGCGTCTGCAAGCACTAGAGGAGCAAAAAGCAGCTGCTAAGGCACGCGAAGAGGCGGCCAAAGCAAAGTAATGCAGTTATAGGTATTTACTAAAGATTATAGGCAAGAATTAAACAGAGCGACATTTGTGCCGCTCTGTTTATTTAAGTGCATTATTCGCATCGTTTTGATTACTTCAGCAGAAAAAACGCGTACGCGCTTGCGTATGTCAAAAAAAAGTTGTAAATTCGACCTACTCCCCCTTGTTATTAACAGGGGCCCCTTCGAATGTTACGGTCGCAGCTTGTAGTCTATATGCAAATATTAGTGAACTTATAAAACGGAGTTGCACTCCAACACTATTATGCCTAAAAGTGCACTTTTATGCGAGCATAACGCACACTATTATCCATAATAGTACAGAAAAAACATTCTGTTTCGTTATAAGTTCACTAAAAAATTTGCATATATAAAATATTTGTTGTAAATTTGCAGCCAAATCGTAAATCCTAAATTCTAAGTAGGCATATGTCAGAGCAAAGACAACAATTGGTAGAGGAACTCAAGACGCTCATTGAGCAAGATGTAACGGCCGTAAAAGACCAAGTAGAACACATTAAAAATCAATTCTATCGTCTTTACCACGAGGAGTTAGAAGTGGCTAAGAAAGCCGCTATGGAGGCTGCGGAAGCTAACGGAGAAACTCTTGAAGATTGGACTCCAGAAGTGGATGCCATCGAGGAGCAATTGCGCGCGTTATTAGCTGAGTATAAGACCAAAAAGGCAGAGGTGGCAGCAGCACAAGCCAAAGAACAAGCCGAGAACCTCCGCCGCAAACAGCAAATAGTAGAAGAGGTGAAAGGACTCGCAGCAGGAGAAGCAGAGAGCGTGATGGGCAATCTACAACGCATGCGTGAGTTACAAGCAGAGTGGAAAAGCATTGGTGCTGTGCCACCTGAGAAACTATCTGACTTACGCAAGGAATACCAACGCTACCAAGAGCAGTTCTATGATTTGGTGAAGATCAATATAGAGCTCCGAGACCTTGATTTCAAGAAGAACCTCGAAATGAAGACGCTTCTTTGCGAAGCCGTAGAGAGACTCCAGAATAATGAGAATATAGTAGAAGCCAGCAGAGCATTGCAGCAGTTACATGACGAGTGGGCAGAGATAGGACCTGTGGCAAGAGAACTGCGAGAGGACCTATGGAATAGATTCAAAGCTGCTTCTACAATCATCAATAAGAAACACCAAGCCTACTTCGACGAACTGCATGCCAAAGAGCAAGAGAACCTTGCTAAAAAGCAAGCTATCATAGAGCAGATCAAAGCTATATCTGCCTCCGTCCTACAAGCAGAAGGCAATACGGAAGCCGCTCGCTGGGATAAGGCAAGCGAACAAATACAAGCCCTACAAACAGAATGGCGCACGATTGGTTTCGCTCCTAAGAAATATAATCAGTCCATCTACGACGAATACCGCGCAGCATGCGATGCTTTCTTCAATGCCAAGACAGCCTATTTCAAAACCATGAGAGAGGCACTCCATGATAACTTACAACTCAAGCGCACACTTGTGGAGCGAGCACAAGAATTGGTGAAGAAAATGCATGAGGAGAAAGAGACTATACATTGGAATAATACAGCAGACATCTTCCGAGATATGCAAGCAGAATGGAGAACTATCGGACCCGTAGCACGAAAATATTCAGACGAAATATGGAAACAGTTCTCACAAACATGCGATGAGTTCTTCAATGCCATGAGAGAGAATAAAAAAGAAGAAAAAGAACGCTGGAAACAAAGAAAAGAAGAAGCTAAAGTGCAGTTTGCTAAACAATTAGAAAGCCAAAACGATAGCAAGAAACTATATAAACTACGCGATAACCTGCTACAGGAAATTAAAACAGCTGAAAACAATATACTCTTCTTCACCGCTAAGTCAAAAAATGCCAACAAACTGGTGGACGATATGCAGCGTAAGATAAACGAACTAAAAGAACAATTGGCAGAAATAAAAGAGAAAATCAACCAATTGAACGACTAAGCATAAATCCTTTTCATGGCTGAACTGATAACATATAAAAATGTAGAAATACACCAAGCCGAGCAAATTGTACTACATGATGTCAATCTGAGCGTACAAAGCGGAGAAATGATTTACCTATTGGGCAAAGTAGGATGCGGAAAATCAACACTCATGAAAACATTCTACGGAGCTATTCCCGTAGCACATGGAGAAGCCAATGTGCTGGGATATGATATGCGAAATATACACAATAGAAAACTACCATATCTACGACGCAGAATGGGTATCATATTCCAAGACTATAAACTGCTCACCGACAGATCAGTAGAGGAAAATCTGCTCTTTGTGCTGCGAGCAACAGGCTGGAAAGATAAAAAACTCATGCACAACCATGTACACGAAGTCTTACAGCAAGTGGGCATGGAAACAAAAGCATACAAACGCCCATATGAACTATCAGGAGGAGAGCAGCAGCGTGTAGTCATTGCGCGAGCACTACTCAACTCACCAGAGATGATTCTTGCGGACGAACCAACAGGCAACCTTGATTTTGAAACAGGAAAAGAAATAATGGATTTCCTCTATTCCATCAGCCAAGCAGGAATAACAGTACTCATGTCAACCCATAACCAACAATGGCCAAAGTTGTATCCAGGGAAACATTGGGTATTCGAGAAAGGAGAAATTAAGGAGAGAGGTTAGAAGTTAGACCGCCTTACGGCTGTTAGACCGCTTCGCTGTTAGAAGTTAGATTTAATAATTGAGAGTTATGACAATCAATGAGATACAAGACGAGATAATTGAAGAATTCAGTTCTTTTGACGAATGGCTTGACCGCTACCAATTATTGATAGATTATAGTAAAGAGTTACCCGCCTTCAAGGAAGAAGACCGTACTGCACAAAACCTGATTGATGGTTGTCAATCACAGGTGTGGTTTACGGCGGAATTGCGAGATGGGAAAGTGATTTTCCATGGTGACTCTGACGCGATATTAGTAAGGGGTATTGTGGCGCTACTCATTCGTGTGCTCAGTGAACACACGCCTCAAGAGATAGCCGATGCAGACCTGTATTTTATTGACGAGATACAACTGCGTGAGCATTTAAGTCCTACTCGCAGCAATGGTTTGGCGGCAATGCTTAAGCAAATGAAACTATACGCGATTGCATTACGCACACAATAAAAAATCAGCGCTTCTCGGCGCTGATTTTTATATCTAACATCTAACTTCTAACAGCCCAAAGGGCGGTCCAACTTCTAACCTCTTCCTCTCACAAACTGGTATAATTGCTCCGCAATATATTCGTCTGCATTTTCATCGCATTGCTCTACGCTCAGCGTATAATCGGCTTGACTATAAAAGGATTCTCTGGCTTCCAACTGCGGAGCAATAAAAGATAATAACTCCTCCTCTGTACGGCCTTGTAAAATAGGACGCTCGGTTAAGTCGGTTAAAGCGAGTCGCTTAGCAAGATGCTCAGCAGACCATTTAATATAAATGCTTGTTCCTAATTCATGCAAGCACTCCATGTTATCCTCCCAGCACGGATAGCCCCCACCTGTGGCATATATCACTTTCTCAATAGGTAACTCAGCCAAGTCCTCCACTACATATTTCTCTTTTTTACGAAAATCCTCTAATCCGTATTGACGAATATAATCGGCTGTAGATAACCCATGTATTTCCTTGAACGCCTCGTCCAAGTCAACAAAATGCCAACCTAATTTCTGCGCCAATAGTTTACCGGCTGTGGTCTTGCCCGCACCCATATAACCGATTAAATAGATAGGAAGTTCCATAGAATTAATACTCCCAATTATCGTTATCACGCCAAATAATCTTACCCGTCTCTTTGTCTATAATGGCAAGGGGAAAAATAGAAGAGAAAGGTGGCTCTATGCTAAAAAGCGCACTTCCCTCCTTATTATATACCCGCGCGCACGAGGAGCATTGAGGTGCGCAGACTGTAGTCACTACGGTAATACTATCTCCCAAGTACATCTCTATAGTTGCACTATCTGTGAGTTGGATATACACATACCGCCCCTCTTCTTGCAGTACCTCAGGGGTGCCACCCATACGGCTAATATCAAGCAATAACTGCTTGACGGCATTGCTCTCTGCACATAGGCACAAAGAGAATAGGAATACCACTATCAATAGACTTATACGCCGCATGGTGTGAAAAATGTGTTTAGTTTTTCTTCTCAATCAAGGCAACTGCATACGCCGCCATACCTTCTTCCCGTCCTACAAAACCGAGGTGCTCTGTGGTAGTGGCTTTGATATTAATACACGAAACCTCAACGCTCATCACCTCAGCCAGGCATTCTACCATAGCAGGGATATGCGGATTGAGTTTCGGCGCTTGCGCGCAGATAGTGATGTCGCAGTTTACTAACTCATATCCATTCTCACGCAGCATGCTCATTACGCGGCGAAGGAGGATTTTTGAATCGATACCCTCATATTCGTTGCCTTTGGTGTCGGGGAAATGATATCCGATGTCCCGCATTGCTGCAGCGCCCAACAAAGCGTCGCATAAGGCATGAATGAGCACATCTGCATCGGAGTGACCCAATAGACCTTTGTCAGAAGGAATAACAATCCCCCCTAACCACAATGGGCGGTTAGGGGTGAACTGATGTACATCATATCCAAAGCCAATACGCATGGAATGGGTATTTAGAATTATTTCTTGTTATTTACGAGGTCTTCAATACCTGCGAGGTCGAAGCCAAGGGTGAAGCGCATGGTTTGATCCAATGGGTTGCTTGCTGCTAAACCTACACAATAAGCTACATCCAAGCTAACAATAGACAAGTGGAAACCAGCACCGAAAGTCACATAGTTACGATTACCTTTATAGAAGTTCTCGTAGCTGTAACCCGCACGAGCGAAGAACTGCTTGTTGTAAGAGTACTCGATACCTGCGCCCCAGCGAACCTCACGGAATTCCTCAGCTATACCTCCAGGAGCGTCTGCAAAAGATTGGAACCAACCCTTAGCAGAGTTGAGGTTTGAGTATTCTACTTGGCTCATCTGCCATGTGGTCTCATCGTTGGGATCAAATCCTTCTGTGAAAGCAGAATTACGACTCGGAACGAGCAACTTGTTTGCCTCTACATTGAAGGTCAAGAAATTATACTTATCGCATGGCAACTCGTAGCCCACACCGATATTCATACTTGCAGGAATGAAGTTGCTGCTTCCATCGTCAGCATAGTTCATCTTACCACCAAGGTTCTTTAATGTGAAACCGAGGTTGAAGTGACTGGTACCCATTGGTAACTCGATTGGTTGGCGATAGTACAAAGCTACATCTGCTGCCATTGTCCATGCTGGGTGCATCTCTGTGCCACCACCCATAGAACTATTGTAACCATTATTGAGGTCAGAGTACAAGAAGCGTACGGCTACAGACATAGATACATACTCGTGCAGTTTGCGGAAATAACTGAGGTCTAATGCCCACTCGTTAGGACGCACATTCTGCAGAACTTGTCCATTGCCATCAGTGAGCGCTACATCACCCATAGAGAAATAAGTGAAAGAAGCACCAATACCACCACCGAGGTCACCGAAGTTATAGAAACCAGCGAGGTAAGCAAGGTCAATATCACCTACCAACTTACGCAACCATGGGGTGTAGTTGGCAGTAATACCACCCTTAGAGTACATATAAGCATACTTAGCTGGGTTCCAATACTGTGAATTGTAGTCTGCTTCTGTAGCCACACCTATGTCACCCATACCTGCAGCACGAGCGTCAGGCGCGATAGAGAGAGATGGCATAGAGGTAATTAATGGGTTCATTGTGTCGTCAACAGTCTGTGCGCTAATCGTAGCTGCGCAGAGAATGGCTGTGAGGGAAATAAGAATCTTTTTCATTTGCTTGTATTATTGTTTAATGTTTATATATTCGTTTGAAATGTAGTTTATCGTATTACCGTTAATCGGTAGTATTTTATTACAGAGCGAAATGCTTCATAGGCGTTTGGTCGTTTGTATAAAATAAATTAATATAATGCTATTTTTTTATTTGGTCACAATTATTTTACCTGTGGCTATGCTATATTTGCTGGTAGCTGATTTGGTTTTGATAGAATAGATATATACGCCTGATTGTAATCCTATTGCAGGTATGTTCAGTTGTACTTGGGTCGGATTATCTTGCATATGGCTCCATACGAGTTGACCATTTATATTATAGATGTATATTTCTGTGTGTAGTAATTCATCGGGTTGGTCGTATGTGATAGCGATATTCATGATACCCATTTCCTGTACCGGGTTAGGGTAGGTGGTCACGGAACTAATAGAAGGGTCTAATCCTTCTTCTACAATGAAGTTGAGTGTTTGCGTGGTGCTATTATTGAGCAAGTCCCATGCACGGAAAGTGAGCGTGTGCGGTCCGTTACTTAACTCTTCCATCATATAACTCACTTGGCCTGCCTGGTAACTATTATTTGCAGCAGTAAAATATTCATTGAGCAGATAAGTCATTTTAGGGTCATTATCTACGATGAGCATCAAGTCGTGACCGATACCAGCCCCCGCTGTATTGATGCCATTCTCGTCATATAAGTCGGCAAAGAAACGCGGAGTGGCATAAGTCTTATCTCCATTACGGAAGGTAGGTGTGTTAAGGTATATTTGCATCTGCGGTCCCATTGTATCTGCTACGAGAATACTGCCCGTACCACCGATGATAAAGTCTTCAAAATGCCCTACGGCTTCTATCATTTCCATTTCATCTGTTGTATGCGCATAATAGACTATGCGTCCGTTACCATAGTTGTAACGGATATCTTTGGGCACCATGAAGGTATAATTGAATAGTCCATCTTTCACTTCCGTTGAGCCAGCAAAGAGCGTGCTGGGATAATCGTTGTATTGTAGGACTTTAGCTTCGTCTGTCTTATTATCGTTATCTCGTGTGGTAATGACTTGTAATTTGTCATACACGGTAATATCCACTTTGCCGTTAAAATCACCTACCACCTGTTGGTCCTCGTCTATTATTCGTCCTTCCACCTTCTGTACGCTCAGTGCGTTAAGGGAAGTCGGATCGTAGCCATGTCGTTCTGTGA
>JAZNQB010000224.1:0-4510 GCA_045589995.1 Paludibacteraceae bacterium | reverse complement strand
GCTGCAAGTCTGTGTGGTTCAAAGCAGAAGGCGAATGTTTAGTCACACCAATTTACCCATTGCCCGCATCTAACATATCGTTCTGGCTCAGCGCACCAGCTACCACAGACACAGAAGTGGGATCTATCATCTTAAGCGGTTGGAACAAAGAAGGCAATAAGATAGCACTTGATACTATCGCTATCAAGAAATCTACTAAACAATACACCTATAGTTTGGATATTGACGAGAGCAAACAACTATATCAGTTCGAGATTAAATACGCCTCTTTCGGAGGAGAGGGTGTATGCATGGACGCTTTCACTACTACCTTTGACCAACAGATTGTCTATACATACAAAGGTCGAGAGAAAGCCATCGCTGCACAAGAAGGAGACATAGCAGAGGATTATGCTATCTTCTACGCATACGACCTCATTCCTGGAACCGATTATTACCTGCAAATCCAATGCTCAGAGAATAAAGGTTGCTCAGAGAACCTATCTGCTTTAAGCAAAGCACAACTCATCCGCACCCCGCAGGGCGAAGCAAGCGACTCAGAGAGACTGACACTCGCTTACGACTCCATCTACTACACACCAGGCAAACATGTCATATATATTCCTCAATCGCTACAAAACGGAAGTATCGGCATTTATACAGTCACTGGAGAATTGGTAGATATGATACCGGTTTCAGCAACCTCCAATATCGTGCCACTCCCTACATACAAGATGCAACGTGATGCTGTATATTTGATTAAGTATCTGCCTATTGACAAAATGGGACGTAAGGCTCCTTGGATAAAAATCATATTTAAGTAAAACAAAAACAACCTAATATGAAACGATTATTTATTATTTATTTTCAAGCAGCACTGTTAGGTTTCTGCTTATTATCATGCGACAATAACAGCCCCGAATGGAAAGAGCAATACAAAGAAGGCACCTACCTTGTAGTACAATTTAAACCATTAGCTGCTAAGTATCGCCCCAATGTGATGCTCACCCCAGACAAGAATGGTGCTTGGCGTATGCGCAACTTATCAGAAGGAGGTACATGCCGCGAATTTATCTATAAGCGCGATCCGTTCATCAAAGTGGATTCCGTACAAAACTGGTATATGGTGGACTGGAAATGGAATGTAGCATTGGGCTACAATCATGCTGTTCTTCCTATGCTATGGACAGATGTTACCCAACCTGACGCCACCTATGCTTATTCGGATTTCGAGATTGTAACTACTGACATTATAGAGAAATATGGTTATGTTAAGCGCAGTGAGATTGACAAAATCATGCATATACAACCTGCACCAGCTTCTACTACTCATGGTCCATGGGGTTACACCACAGACGGTATTTCTACTGACCATATTGCGCCTATCTATCTCAATCGCTATTACTCCACCAAAGAAATACCTGATGTAATAGAAACAAAAGGCGATTGGCAATATACAAAGCAAGATTTCCTGCAAGAACGCTTGCGTCAAGATAGCTTGCAAGAGGTCTATCGCGAGCGATTAGCAACCCTCATCTACTCGGGTATGGTCAATAGCGTAGTGCATGTAGTGGAAAAATAATCTCCTATTTACATCCCCACTTCCCCATAAAAGTGCTCTCCCATCGAGAGCACTTTTTCTATATCATCACCCCACCTCACCCCCTTACCACCACTCCAATAACAACACCACCCCATTTTGCCCCACTTTTTATTAAAATGTTAATAACAAGCGTATTCTACTGATTTTCTGCACATTTACAACATTCCCAAATTGTGGAAAACATGTTGACAAAACAATTGATAAATTTTTTCGTGGGGAAATGTGGTGAATTCAAATATTTTTTGTATCTTTGCACTCGCATTTAACAACTGACCACTGAAAACTAATAATAACATGAGTACATTTGTTGGAAATATTGATGGCAGATTGGACGAAAAAGGGCGCATTTTCGTTCCTGCTGCATATCGCAAGATTTTGGCAGAGAACGGGTCAAAACGCATTGTTATGCGCCGCGACACAGACAACGAGTGTCTGATGTTCTATCCAGAATTGGTATGGAATGAGAAAGTGGAGCAATTGCGCCAAGCGCTCGACGAATGGGACCCAGAGGACCAACTCATTCTTATGCAGTTCATGGCTGATGCCGAATATATGGAGATGGATAGTCAAGGACGTATTCTATTGCAGAAAAAAAACTTAGAAGCCATCGGCGCACAGCAAGATGTATTATTCGTAGGTATGCTCAACCGCTTCGCATTATGGGCACCACAAACCTTCGCCGAGAAGCGCCTTAGCCAAACAGAACTGGCGGCTCGCCTACGCGCCAAGATGAGCAAAAAAGTGTAAGATTTAAGGAGTTAAGGAATTAAAGAGTTAAGTCATGAACGACATCTACCACATACCAGCTATGCTGCAAGAGACTATTGAGGGTTTGAATATCCAACCTCAGGGAGTGTATGTGGATGTCACTTTCGGCGGCGGCGGACATTCAAGGGCTGTCATTGCCTCGATTGAGGAACTATCCGCACAACAGGGAAGTACAGCAAGCACTGAAAGCACGAAAGGTAAACTCTATTCATTTGACCAAGATTTAGATGCTTTCCAAGCCGAGCAGAAACGCGCAGAGCAAAACGAAGGACAAGTATTATACGGAAATCCTTGTTGGCAGTTCGTACATAGCAATTTCCGCTACTTGCGTAATTGGATGGATTATTACGGCGTAGAGCAGATAGATGGTATTTTGGCCGACCTTGGCGTTAGTTTTCATCACTTCGATTGCCCTGAACGCGGTTTTAGTTTTCGCTACTCAGCGCCATTGGACATGCGTATGAACCAAACCGCCAAACTGACGGCCGCACACATTATCAATACATACGAAGAAGAGGAGTTAGCGCGTATTTTTTGGCTGTACGGCGAATTAAAGAGCGGCAGAGGGGTTGCAAAAAACATCTGCCGAGCAAGAAATCAGAAAGCGATTGAGCGTACCGAAGAATTGGTAAGTATTGTTTTAGGCCGCTGCGTGGAGAACTTAATGAGCGAACAGGCAGACGAGAATGGCTTTGTTGAATTAAACATTCCTTCCGACAAAAAGAAAGACTTGGCTCGCCTCTTTCAAGCGCTACGCATTGAAGTGAACGACGAGATGGGCGCGCTGCGCGAGATGCTCATCGCCGCACGTGATTTACTAAAACCCGGCGGACGAATAGCCATACTGACTTACCACTCCTTAGAAGACCGCCTCGTCAAAAATTTCCTTCGCAGTGGTAATTTAGAAGGTACGATAGAGAAAGATTTTTATGGTAATATACTAACCCCTTTTGAAGTAATAGAAAAGGGCCTAACAGCGAGCAAAGAGGAAGTGGAACGCAATCCACGAAGCAGAAGCGCCAAACTACGAGTGGCTGAAAAAAAATAAACCATCACCTATTTTATATGGCAGATACACACGACATACAATCTTGGCTGAACGGAGACTTGTTACGAACCAAGAAAATACGCGAACTATACCCGTTATTCGGACTCATTGTGTGCCTGATTTTCATCTATATCCTTACAGGATACCACTCTGCCAAACAGCAGCATCGGCTATCTGACACAAAGAAAGAGATGTTGGATGCCAAATACCGCTACATGACCATCAGCGCACAACTAACTGATGTCACTCGGCAATCACAAATAGCAACTGTTCTCCAAGCACACGGAAGCAGTTTGAAAGAAAATACTATACCACCAACCAAAATCCTAAACTAACTATGTCAGACGAACAAAGAAAAACTGTATGGCGATTTGCCATCATCTTCATCTTCATCTCCCTCGGCTTTATGGCCGTAATGGGTAAAATCATTTATGTCCAAACCTTTGAAAAAGACCGCTGGATAGAAGCAGTAGCCCACAAGCAAGAACCCGTACACAAGACCATTCCTGCTACACGAGGGAATATTTTGGACTGCAATGGTCAGTTACTCGCCACCAGCATGCCGCAGTATTATATATATATGGATACGCGCGCGGACGCGTTAGTAATAAACAATAGCAAGCTTCTCAAAGCGCACTTGGATAGTTTGTGCTACGATTTAGCCTCTATCATCGGAGATTACACTTTCGAAGAATATCGTTATCGCATCGTTCAGGGACAAAAACAAGGTAACAGACGACTCAAATTAAGCAAATCCCGCATCAATTATCTGCAACGCAGGGCATTGGAGCAGAATAGCCTCATCCGCCGCGGTAAATTCCAAAGCGGTATTACTTTTGAAGACCAACACCGCCGCATTAAACCTTACGGTCTATTAGCCAGTCGTACCGTCGGCAGCATTAATGGTGAAGAAGGTAAAGGCACCGCTGGTTTAGAGAAAGCTTTCGATAAACAACTTCGTGGTGTAGATGGAGTGAGCAGCATTCAGCGCATTGGTGGCCGCAACGAATCGGTTACCATAGAAGAGGCGCAAGATGGCATGGATGTCATCACCACTATAGACGCCAATCTGCAGGATATAGTAGAACACACGCTACTCAACAAAGTAAGAG
>JAZNQB010000223.1:0-6749 GCA_045589995.1 Paludibacteraceae bacterium | reverse complement strand
CCTATTTATACCTAAAAAATGATATATTTTCCTTAAAAAAAGGTAATTTATTTGTATGATTGAGAAATTTTATCTACCTTTGTACTGATTTTTCTACAATATTGTACGAAATGGAAGTTATAGAAGAACAGTTGTCTCCGTTATGGAAGCTCAGCGCGATGTGGAGCACATTAACGGAGCAGGAGCGTGAGTATGTTTCTCTGCACACGGATATGGTGCGGTACGAGAAGAACGAGAATATTCATCTGGACGGCGAGGATTCTGCATATGTATGGGTTCTGCTGAGTGGCAAGGTACGAATCTATAAGGAAGGTATCGGTCAGCGTATGCAAATCATTCGTATGCTCAAGCCCCATGATATATTTGGTTATCGAGCCGTGATAGCTGCAGAGCCATACAACTCTAATGCCAATGCATTTGAGACATGTGTTGTATATAGGATTAGCAATACTGTCTTCACACATCTCATTCGTTCCAATGGTGCCTTCTGTTATCAGATTATGCACACCATGGCCAAAGATTTGGCTATTTCAGAGATTCAAACTGTCAACCTCACACAGAAGCACATACGCGGGCGTTTAGCAGAGTCTTTGCTACACATATGCAAGAAGTATGGTTATGAAGAGGACGGGCACACTTTGGCGATGTCCATCCCGCGCGAGGATTTGGCTAACATGAGCAATATGACAACCAGTAATGCCATACGCACACTCAGCCAATTCGCACAAGAGGGACTTGTAGCTATTGACAGGAAGCAGATTCTGATTATGAAAGAGAAAGAGTTGGAGCGTATATCACGCTTGGGTTAATCAAGCATATTACCCATGTTACTTGATAGTTGCACCATCTTGTCATAGTCTTCCGGACTCAAATCATAAAAATAGAAATTACGCGGATCTATAGGTCTACCTTGGTAATGCACTTCATAATGCAAATGCGGTCCCATTGATTTGCCAGTATTACCAACTAAAGCTATCACATCTCCCCTTTTTACTTTCTGCCCCACTCGGGCTATCAGCTTGGAACAATGCGCATAACGGGTCTTATAACCGAAAGAGTGATCAACCTCTATGGTATTGCCATAGCCTTGTTTCCATCCAACAAAAGTAATGACACCATTACCTGTTGCAAAAATATCGGTGCCTATAGGAGCCGAGAAATCCATTCCCTCATGGAAACGTCGCACATGATAGACAGGGTCCACACGCCAGCCGTATCCCGATGCCATACGCTTGAGGTCTTTATTTAGCACAGGTTGGATAGCAGGTATATTCTCCATTCTTACCTCTTGGTTCTTAGCCAATTCCAACACTTCCTCATACGAGCGAGCCTGCACATACAACTCTTTCTCCAAAATATCTATTTTACGTTGCACATCAGCCACTAATTGATCGTTGGTCATATGTGCCAAAGAGTCATAATAAGATATCTGCTGTGTAGCTCCCATACGCGTTGTCAGGGGAATAGGTTCAGCTCCTAAGATGGCGCGATAGAGATTATCATCGCGCTGTGCCATGTCACTCATCACAAGCTGCATCTGGTCCACCTTTTGATCCATCAGTCTCAACTGGGCTGTAAGGTTCTTGTTATACTGCATCAATGATGCTTCACGGGGAGATGGGAAGAAATAGAGGAAAATATAGAAAAACAAAATGCCTATACATATTCCTCCTATTATGTATCCCCCTGAGCGGCGGAGCCAATAACGGATACCATGTTCAATACGCTCTAACTGCAGCGTTTCCGGATTGATGCGGTAATGACGCTGGCGCTTATTACGGTTGTTTGCTTTCATTTGCGATTATGGGTTGGTTTCTTATACCAGAAAAAATATTGGTTTTGTTCTTTTTTCTCTTCTGCAGTCCGTGCCACATAGACCGGTTGTTTCGTATAGGGATTGATACCAGTATAAAACATGGTAGTGGACAATGTCATCGGTGTAGGCGTAAAATCTTGCACCTGCTCCGGTTTGTAATGCATGCGCTGTGTTTCTATAGCTAACTGTTTCATCTCCTGCTTTGTGCACCCCGGGTGAGAGGAGATAAAATAAGGGATGAGTTGTTGTCTTAGTCCCGCATCTTCGTTGATAGAGAGGAAGAGTTGTCTGAAACGCAAGTATTTCTCCCATGTAGGTTTGCGCATGAGGTGCAGCACCTTGTCAGCACAATGCTCCGGTGCCACTTTGAGGCGGCCGGAGACATGGCGTGTGATCAGTTGACGGGCATACGCATCGCTCATCAAATCATAACGGATACCCGACCCTACGAACGCATGCTTCACATAAGGCAGACTATCCACCGTACGGTATATGTCAATAATTGGATCAAACTGCTGATTGAGATTCTTACAGATAGTAGGATGTAGGCAACTGGCACGCGCACATGATTCGCACAGAGATTTGTCTTTTCCTGCCATGCCATACATATTTGCAGACGGACCACCTAAATCACTTAGTACTCCATGCCAATCAGGCAACTGACTGAGTTGTTTAATCTGCTGAAGGATAGAAGCCTTGCTGCGACTCACTATCTGCTTGCCTTGATGGGCTGAGATAGTGCAGAATGAGCAGCCACCAAAACAACCTCGGTGCATACATACCGACCATTTAATCATCTCATAAGCCGGTATATGCTTGTCCTTATATTTAGGATGAGGAGTATATTGGAATGGCAGATTATAAATGCCATCTAATTCCTCTGTGCTCATCGGTGGATAAGACGGATTGACCACCACCATCTGCTTTCCTACTATTTGTACTACTGTGGTCTGATGAATCTTATTGGATTCAATCTCGATAAGTCGGAAGTTCTCTGCATGCACACGCTTGTCGCGCACGGCTTGCTCATGCGACGCCAGACGGATAGTTTCTGCTGGCAGCTGTGTCTCATCGTTGGTTAGATAGGCTGTCTGAGGGATAGAATGGAGAGCTACGGTGTCTTTGGCACTCATACATGCTGCTATCTCCCTTATAGCTTGCTCGCCCATACCGTAAACCAACAAGTCTGCACCGCTATCCACTAAGATGGACGGCATCAACTTATCCGACCAGTAGTCATAATGTGTCAAGCGTCTCATAGAGGCTTCTATGCCGCCTATCACAATAGGTATATCGGGATATAACTGCCTGAGTATATGGCAATATGTGATGGTGCAGTAATCCGGTCTGGCGCCTGCTCTACCCTCTGGTGTATAGGCATCATCTGAACGGCGGCGACGAGCGGCAGTATAATGATTGACCATAGAATCCATAGACCCAGCTGTCACGGCAAAGAATAAACGCGGACGCCCTAACTTAGTGAAGTCTCGGTAATCACCATGCCAGTCGGGTTGGGGCACTATCGCCACGCGATAACCAGCCGCCTCTAAAACACGACCTATCACTGCCGCGCCAAAAGCGGGGTGATCTATATACGCATCACCGGTGAAGAGAATAACATCCACTTCATCCCAACCGCGTAACTGCAGTTCCTTGCGAGTAGTAGGTAAATATTTTTTAAGGTCTGCCATAGTGATTAGCCAGAACTATCTGATTAGTCAAGTTGTAAATTCAGTTTCTCTTTCATTTGTGCCAATACGGGGTTAGCTTTAACCATCAGCCTATATTTCTCTTCGGCGGTAAAAGCCATCTCTTCTTCGCTATACTCCTCCAATTGCAATTGAATCTGTATCTTGTCATTTTTCAATGCATGGCGGAGGTGGCGTTGTATGGTGGGCAAGGCTTTGCGCATCACTTCCATCTGCCACGGATTAGGCATGTGTATCTCTGCTGTCACTTCGTCAATCTTGCGCGGAGTGTAGTTCTCTATCAGTGTTTTCAGACGCATATTATCAGCATAGGCAGCTGTTAGACCAACCCATGCGTCAATGAGTTGGTCAGGTGTAAAAGGGGTGTTATGCTCCTCCTGTGGCGCAGATGGTTCGGGTGTTATAGGTCTTGTCTCCTGTGCTGGCTGCATGGAAGGGATACCTGCATTAGCCAGCCCAATAGATAAATCTATCTTGGGCATCTGTATCAGTTCCTTCTTAGGTGCAGCTGGTTGTGGAGCCGGTTGTGGAGCGGCAGGTGCTACTTCGGGTGCTGGCTGAGGGGTCGGTTTTGAAGTAGGCGTTACAGGTTTAGTCTGCTGGGGCACTGTCGGTTGAGGAGCCGCTATCGTCTGTGGGACACCTAACTGGCACAACTTAACCAGACACAACTCCACTGTCAAGCGCTTATTGCGCGCAGTGCGGTAATTGATATCGCAGGTATTGAGCATATCCAGCGCTTGGAAGAGCCACATAGGCATGCATCGCTGCGCCTGCTCGGCATAACGCTGGCGAATAGCATCAGAGGTCTCTAAAAGCATCACCGTCTGTATATCTTTGCTCACTAATACATCACGGAGGTGCTGAGCAAAACCCGTCACAAACTGCGCAGCGTCAAAACCATGATTTAGTACCTCATTAAATAGCAGTAATGAAGAAGTTACATCATGCTGCAGCGCATAGTCCACTAAGCGAAAATAGTAATCGCTATCCAGCACATTAAGCACTTCTATGGTTCGCTCATAGGTTATTTCCGTACCGCAGAAAGCCACCAGTTGGTCAAAGATAGACAATGCATCACGCATACCTCCGTCTGCTTTCTGCGCTACTACATTGAGTGCCTCTTCAGATGCTTGTATGCCTTCGTTCGTAGCCACAGATTGCAGATAAGACACCATATCAGGCACTGTGATACGATTAAAATCATATACCTGACATCTACTCAAGATAGTTGGTAGTACTTTATGCTTCTCGGTGGTAGCCAGAATGAAGATAGCGTATGAAGGCGGCTCCTCTAATGTCTTAAGTAGCGCATTGAAAGCGCCTGTGGATAACATATGTACCTCATCAATGATATAGACAGAGTATCTACCTATCTGAGGTGGGATACGCACTTGGTCAATGAGCGAACGGATATCTTCTACTGAGTTGTTGCTGGCTGCATCCAACTCATGAATATTATACGAGCGCTGTTCATTGAATGCCTTACATGATTCACACTCATTGCATGCATCATACCCATTCACAGGTGTTAAGCAGTTGATTGTTTTTGCGAAGATACGGGCGCAAGTGGTTTTGCCCACCCCTCGCGGACCACAAAATAGATAAGCATGTGCCAAGTGGTTTTGGCGGATGGCATTCTGTAAAGTCTGCGTCAGGGCCTGTTGACCCACTACGGACTCGAATGTTTGCGGGCGATACTTACGCGCTGAAACAATGTAATTTTCCATTATAATAATTTTCTATTATCAATTAGCTATGCTGTATATATATTTGTCTTTTTCTACGGTAGTGAGTGCCAGTTCGTTGTATGAATCATCAAGCACTGACAATGTCTGCAGTTGCTCAAACGACTCAATACCTATTCCCATGCCTTTGAGTATAGCCTCTTTCCGTGTCCACAGCACTATAAAGGCTCTATCGGGCTGCGCATGCGAGCGTACATACGCTTGCTCTAACTTCGTCATCGTACGCGCTACTAATGTCTCGTCAGCATGACGGATAGATTCTATATCTATGCCTATCACTTTATCTGATATAGCCACTGCTATAGCTTCTCGGCAGTGACTGATGGAGAAATAAGTGGTAGCTTCATCTCCTATTAAGAATGGTTTACCATGTTCATTATAGTGCCATTCGCTGGGTGGGTGTCCTAATAGGTCTTGCAGCATAAGCCATGAGCGCAGACAGCAGTATTGTCCGAATGTATGGGTGTATCGCATAGCTTGCTGGCGTCTTTGTTCGCTCACAAGCAGCATCATCCGCTCTACTTCGGCGTGCGTACATTGAGTCATATCGTTCCAAATAGCTATTTCTAACATATTCTTAATATATTGCGTCTTAAGGTGCGCCATTTAGCACTTAGATAGACTACTCTCGTTAATAGATGTGCGAAATAGGCAATATACAGAGCTTGTATGCCTACTAACTCGTAGCAAGCCGCATAGGCTATTGCAAAACCCAAGGCTGCGTAAACCATCCCATTGCGAATTTCTTTGCCTGCTGTAGCCCCCACATAGATGCCATCCCACATAAAAGCCAAAGTGGATATGATTGGCATAGCTATGAGCCATCCGATATATCGAGAGGACGCTGTCAGCACTTCTGCATCATCCGTCAGTAAGCCAATACAATTCCTACCCCATAGCGCATAGACGAGAGCAAAGACCAATCCCACACCTAAACTCCATCGGAATAACAATCGTACACACCTCTCCACTTTCCACTCTCCACTTTCCTCTTTACACCCTACACCATACACCGTACACTCTTTTCCACTCTCTCCAATAATCTTTCCCACCAATGCTTCGCCAGCGTAGGCAAACCCATCCACAAAGAATGAGAAGAGCATAAATAATTTCATCAGTATGCTGCTCACTGCCAGTTCGGTATCGCCGTATGAACTCGCAATGGCAGTATAGCCCACATACACTACCATAAAGCAGAGAGAGCGAACAAAAATATTGCCATTCAGTTGCACAAAATCCTTCATACCCACCAAGAGTGATGTACTATCTTGTGTGCTACTCATGCGGTACTTAGCAGCCAATAGAATGACAGCCAGGATTAGTCCGCTATATTGTGCTATGAGTGTACCCCATGCCACGCCTACCACACCAAGCTGTGTATGAACAGCCAAACCATAACTGGCACCCATGTTCACTACATTGACGAGTATATCTATCGTCATTGGACTCTTGGTATCTTGCATGCCGATGAACCAT
>JAZNQB010000222.1:0-2741 GCA_045589995.1 Paludibacteraceae bacterium | reverse complement strand
AGCGCTTGTTTGGTAGTGCGTAACAACTGCATCACCTCTGGGCTAACCTCCCCAACAGGGAACGTATAAGCCGAGTCCGAATGCCAGCCATTGAGTTCGATAACCGAATCTACAGAGACTATATCTCCCTCTTTCAACACTTGTTTATCGGAAGGAATGCCATGCACCACCTGCTCATTCACCGAAGTACAGAGTGTGGCAGGGAACCCCCCGTAGCCCAAACAAGCCGGACGACCGCCATGGTCCATAATAAACTCGTATGCTATCTTATCCAGTTGGGCGGTTGTAACACCCGGTTGGATAGCCTTGGCCAATTCGGCATAGGTCTTACCCAACAGGATGTTGCTAGCCCGCATTAACTCTACCTCTTCGTCTGTTTTGAGAAAAATCATATCTATTTACCATTTGGCGATTTGGTAATCTGGCAAAACCGGCGAATTAGTAAGCCATAGCACCGGAGCGTCCCTTGATGCGCATGCCGGACTCAAAGAATCCGTCGTAATGACGCATAAGGAGATGACTCTCTATCTGCTGCAAAGTATCCAATATCACACCTACCATGATGAGCAAGGATGTACCTCCGAAGAACTGTGCAAAGCCCATAGACACACCAAACAAGCGAGCAAACGCAGGCAGGATGGCAATCATAGCTAATAATACAGAGCCAGGAAGAGTAATGCGTGACATGATAGTATCAATATACTCAGCCGTCTTCTTACCCGGTTTAACACCCGGAATAAATCCGTTATTCAATTTCAAATTCTCTGCCATCTGAACAGGATTGATAATGATAGCGGTGTAGAAATAGGTGAAGGCGATGATGAGCAGTGCAAAAACAAAGTTGTACCAGAAACCGTCGCTATTCATAAAAGCTTGTACGAACGCACTTGCTTCGCTTGCGCGGAAACCAGCAATAGCCACAGGGATAAACATAATAGCCTGAGCAAAGATGATAGGCATCACATTAGCAGAGTTAACCTTCAAAGGTATATACTGACGAACGCCACCATATTGCTTATTACCCTGGATACGCTTTGCGTATTGCACCGGTATACGGCGTGTACCTTGCACCAACATGATTGCAAAAGCAAACACAAAGAGCAAGATAACAATCTCAAGGATAAACACAATTAATCCACCTCCGGCATCGTTAAGACGGCTTCCGAACTCTTGCACAAGAGCACTCGGCATACGAGCAATAATACCGATAAGAATGATAAAAGAAATACCATTACCTATTCCCTTATCTGTAATACGCTCACCTAACCACATAACGAACATCGAACCCGCACACAACAGGATTGTGGACGAAATTGTGAACCAGTTAAATCCAACAGCCAATGATTGACCAGCCTGCGCCATCTGTACTGACAAGTTAACCAAGTAACTCGGTCCTTGTAAAATCAAAATGAGCACAGTCAAATAACGGGTAATCTGATTCATCTTCTGACGACCTGACTCACCCTCTTTCTGCATCTTTTGAAAATACGGAACTGCTATGGAAAGCAACTGTATAACGATAGAAGCAGAGATATAAGGCATGATACCCAGGGCAAAGATAGATGCATTGGAGAAAGCTCCACCGGAGAACATATCCAACAATGCCATCAGACCTCCTGCTGTCTGACTCTGCAGAGCAGTCAGAGCTGTAGGGTCAATACCCGGAAGAACGATAAACGAGCCAAAACGATAAATGAGCACAAACAAAGCTGTGGTCAATAATCGTTGGCGTAAGTCCTCAATTTTCCAGATATTTTTACATGTTTCTATAAATTTCATAATAAAACCGCGTTTTCTTATGGAGTCTTGGCTTTGCCGAGCTGCGTAAGCGAGTTCCACCGTACCTCCCGGCTAGCTCAAGGCTTCATAATTTATATTGTTTCGTTTTAATTAGATTTTCTTGATAGTACCACCCAAAGCGGTGATTGCAGCTTCAGCAGATGCACTGAAAGCGTTTGCCTCAACATCCAACTTAACTGTCAAAGTACCATTGCCAAGGATCTTAACCAACTGAGTCTTAGATATGAATCCAGCCTCATGAAGTTCAATCAAACCAATCTTCTCCAGTTTCTTAGCCTCAGCTAATTGTTGAAGAGTGGAAAGGTTAATTGCCTTGTATTCTACGCGGTTAATATTCTTGAAACCAAATTTCGGAAGACGGCGCTGCATTGGCATCTGTCCACCTTCGAAACCTATTTTCTTGCTGTAACCGGAGCGCGACTTAGCACCCTTGTGACCGCGGGTAGAAGTTCCACCCAATCCCGAGCCGGGACCACGACCAACACGCTTTGCTGTTTTAACAGAACCGGCAGCAGGGGTTAAATTATTTAATTCCATGATGATAATTACTTTGTAAGATTAGTCAATAACTTTAACGAGGTGCTTTACTTTCTCTACCATACCCAAAATAGCTGGATTAGCCTCGTGCTCAACGATTGCGTTCATTTTGCGCAAACCGAGAGCAGCCATGGTATCCTTCTGCACCTGAGGGCAGCGTATGATGCTGCGTACTTGCTGAATCTTTATTGTTGCCATAATGTTTTGCAGAATTTTGATTAACCATTAAATACAGTAGATAAACTTACGCCACGGTTTTGTGCCACAGTGCGTGCATCACGCAACTCAGCCAAAGCCTGAATAGTAGCTTTCACAAGGTTGTGAGGGTTAGATGATCCTTTGGACTTTGCCAACACATCACGCACACCTGCAGACTCTAGTACAGCACGCATAGCACCACCTGC
>JAZNQB010000221.1:0-2800 GCA_045589995.1 Paludibacteraceae bacterium | reverse complement strand
ATCTACATGGCACTCGTAAACGACACACTCACTTATGACAAGCAAGAAGTGTATGTAGCTAACCTCAATGGTGCTACTAAATATGTATTGACATTAAGTGGTAAAGGTCTTTGGGGTGGCATTGGTGGTTATCTTGCATTGGATGCAGACAAGAACACTATCTACGGCGTTAACTTCAACCACGCCAGTGAGACTCCTGGTCTCGGTGCTAAGATTGTAGAGATGCCTTTCCGCGAGCAGTTCGAGGGCAAGCATATCCGCAATGCAGAAGGACAAGTGGTGTCTGTAGCTGTACTAAAGAATGGTAAGAAAGCAGAAGGACAAGAACAAGTGGATGCTATCTCGGGCGCAACCATCACATGCGATGGAGTGCATAAGATGATTGCCACCAACTTATCCGAATACGCGGCTTTCTTAAATGAGAATGTTGAACCTATTAATACAGAGGAGGAATAAGCTATGTTAAGTCAGAAAACAAAAGAGACCTTACTTGGTCCTCTTAATATTAACAACCCTGTGGTTGTACAAGTGTTGGGTATCTGCTCTGCACTCGCTGTAACGGTTCAACTCAAACCTGCATTGGTGATGGGTATAGCCGTAACAATAATCGTTGCAATGGCGAATGTGATTGTATCACTCATTCGCAAATCTATCCCTATGCGTATTCGTATTATCGTACAATTAGTGGTAGTAGCTGCATTGGTTACGCTCGTGAGCGAAGTGCTCAAAGCGTTTGCCTACGATGTAGCAATGCAATTGAGCGTCTATATCGGACTCATCATCACCAACTGTATTCTCATGGGACGCTTGGAGGCTTTTGCCATGACCAATAATGTATGGGATTCATTCCTGGATGGTCTGGGTAACGGTTTTGGTTATGCCATCATATTGGTGATTGTGGCATTCATTCGTGAGTTACTCGGTTCGGGTCAGCTATTAGGATTCCAGGTTATCCCTGAGAGTTTCTACGCTGCCGGATATGAGAACTGCGGTATGATGCTCATGCCTGCCATGGCGCTTATCTTAGTAGGATGTATAATCTGGGCACACCGTGCCTATAATGACAAGGAGGCTAAGTAATGGAACACGCAATTAGTTTATTTGTACGCAGCATTTTTGCTGACAATATGATCTTCGCATACTTCTTGGGTATGTGCTCATACTTGGCTGTATCGAAGAATGTGAAGACAAGTGCCGGTTTGGGTGTAGCAGTTACCTTCGTGCTACTTATCACATTGCCGGTTAACTACCTCTTGCAAACGATGGTGTTGGACCCACTCAACTTAGGTTATCTGAGTTTCATTCTCTTCATCGCTGTTATCGCTGCTATCGTGCAGTTGGTGGAGATGGTAGTAGAGAAATTCTCTCCATCATTGTATGCGAGCCTGGGTATTTTCTTACCGCTTATTGCCGTTAACTGCGCTATCATGGGTGGTTCACTCTTCATGCAGCAACGTATCGGTTTGCCAGAGGTTGATCCAAAAGCCATCACCTCATTTGGTGATTCAGTGATGTATGCATTGGGTTCGGGTATTGGATGGTTATTAGCCATCGTCTGCCTCGCTGGTATCCGTGAAAAGATGGAGTATAACGATGTGCCAAAACCACTACAAGGATTAGGTATCACCTTCATCGTTGTAGGATTGATGGCAATGGCATTCATGTGCTTCAGTGGTCTTGAAATTTAAAAGAAAATAGATCATTTCATTGTTGGAAGTTAGAACGCGCTTACGCGCTGTTAGAAGTTAGATTAGGATTATGCACAACTACAATAATCTTCAAATATGGCAAGAGGCAATGGATATTGTGGAAATCGTTTATCGGACTACCTCTCTTTTCCCTGCTGAGGAAAAGTATGGACTATATTCCCAAATGAATCGTGCCGCAGTATCTATCCCTTCTAACATTGCAGAGGGCGCAGGAAGAAATACAGATAAAGAGTTTTCGCATTTTATCAGTATAGCAATTGGTTCCATGTATGAACTGCATACGCAAATCATTCTTTGTGAGCGTATCGGATATATCAACCATATTGCTTCCGTCCAAATACAGGACAGATTAGATAATCTTCAACGAATGTCTATCAGTCTCAAAAAGAAATTGGATACAATAGAATCTAACAGCGAACAAAGTGAGCGTTCTAACAACGAAGTGGTCTAACCTCTAACATCTGTAAAAATATGAATATAACAGCTATTTTATACGCAGTAGGAGTGTTCTTGACCGTTATTCTCCTATTGGTTATTATCTTGCTCGTAGCAAAGCGTTTCCTCGTTTCATCGGGCAATGTGAAAGTGACAATCAACGGCGACAAAGTGTATGACATCCCTGCGGGTGGCACATTGCTCAACCAACTCGGTGAAGCGGGCGTACACTTACCTTCCGCATGCGGTGGTAAGGGTTCGTGCGGACAGTGCAAATGTCAAGTAACAAGCGGTGGTGGTGAAATCCTTCCTACCGAGACTGTGCATTTCAGCCGTAAGCAACAGAAAGAGGGTTGGCGCTTAGGATGCCAAGTCAAAGTAAAAGAAGACATCACCATGAAGGTGGACGAAGCCGTACTCGGTGTTAAAGAATGGGAGTGCGAGGTAATCAGCAATAAGAATGTGGCTACCTTTATCAAGGAGTTCAAAGTGCAATTGCCTCCGGGCGAGCACATGGACTTCGAGCCAGGTTCTTATGCACAAATCATCATCCCTGAGTATGATATCGACTATGACCGCGATATGGACAAGGAACTCATTGGTGACTTGTACTTGCCAGCATGGAAGAACTTCGGTCTCTTTGGCTTGAAGCAAAA
>JAZNQB010000220.1:0-15606 GCA_045589995.1 Paludibacteraceae bacterium | reverse complement strand
TCCATACCGAGCACCATACCGCGACGGCCGTTGATATCGCTCATCACATCACCTACTATCTCTGATGGAACGAATACCTCTACATCGTAGATTGGTTCGAGCACCTTAGGATTAGCTTCCTTGAAGGCTTGTGCGAAAGCGTTACGACCTGCGAGGCGGAAGGAGATTTCATTGGAATCTACTGGGTGCATCTTACCATCATAAATGATTACGCGTACATCGCGAGCGTACGAACCTGTTAATGGTCCTTGCTCAAGACGGTCCATAATACCCTTTAAGATAGCAGGGATGAAGCGTGCTTCGATAGCACCACCCACGATAGAGTTAATAAGCACAAGTTTACCACCCCATTCCAGACTGATTTCTTGGGTATCCTTAACTGAAATGCGGTATTCTTGGTTACCGAACTTATAAGTCTCTTTCACTGGCATACCTTCCTCATATGGCTCTACAATGAGGTGTACCTCACCGAACTGACCTGAACCACCTGATTGCTTTTTATGGCGATAGTCAGCACGAGCAGACTTGGTAATTGTCTCACGATAAGGGATTTTTGGTTCTACAAACTCAACATTCATCTTATCGTTATTCTCCAAACGCCATTTGAGTGTGCGGAGGTGGAACTCACCTTGACCAGAGACGATTGTCTGACGCAACTCTTTAGATTGCTCTACGAGCCATGTAGGGTCCTCCTCGTGCATACGCGTGAGCAATGCTGCTAATTTCTCTGCGTCGGACTCGTTTACTGGCTTGATAGCACGGCGGTAGCGTGGTTGTGGATATGTGATAGGCGCATACTGAAGGTCACAATCCTTGGCGTTGAGCGTATTGCCTGTACGCGTATCTTTGAGTTTAACTGTTGCAGCGATGTCGCCTGCGGATACCTCATCTACTGGAATACGGTTCGCGCCAGCAACCATATATAACTGAGAAATGCGTTCCTTAGAACCGCGCTCCATATTCTGCATATCGTCACCATTGCGAACGGTACCTTGCATCACGCGGAAGTAAGACACCTCACCGATATGTGGCTCTACAGAGGTCTTGAATACATAAAGGCTTGTAGGCGCGCTTGCGTCTGGGCTCACGCGATTACCATCTACTGTAGGATAAGAGAATTGTGCTGGGCTTGGAGCCATACCATTGAGGAAATCCATCAAACGGCGAACACCCATGTCTTTGAGACCTGAAGTACAGATAACTGGGTACATTGAGCCATCAGCATATACGGACTTGAGTCCCTGCATGATTTCTTCGTCAGTCAATCCTTCGCTGAGGAATTTATCGAGCAATGTCTCGTCTGCCTCTGCTGCCTGCTCTTGGAGCTGCTGACGCATTTCCTCAACGCGGTCGGCGTATTCTGCAGGTATCTCTTTAAATTCAGGAGCTCCACCTTCTGCTTTCCACACGAGCATCTTACCCTTGAGCACATCGATAACGGCATTAAAGCCTGCGCCGGCATTCACAGGGAATTGTATCAATGTACATTTATTGCCAAAGTTCTCTTTTAACTGATTGAAAGTGCGCTCGAAGTCTGCATCTTGGTGGTCGCACTTATTGATAACAAAAGCGAGTGGCTTCTTTGCTTTTTCTACAAGGCGGAAGTTATTCTGAGTACCTACTTCCACACCTCCGTTTGCGCTAAGAACAATCAGCGCAGAACCGCACATCTGCAATGCTGCTACTGTACCGCCACAGAAGTCATCTGAACCAGCACAATCGATCACATTCAATTTCTTTCCTTCAAACTCAATGTTACATACCGTTGAAAAAACTGAGTAACCATACTCTTTCTCTACTGGGAAATAATCGCACACAGTTGATTGAGACTCAATCGAACCGCGGCGTTTGATGACCCCGCTCTCGAATAACATTGACTCCATGAGAGTCGTCTTTCCAGATCCACTGCCGCCTAACATTGCGACATTCTTGATCTCATTAGCTTGATAAACTTTAGCCATAGTAAAATGATTTATATTGATTAAGTTTTTATAATTCTCTAACTAAACGCACGGATTCCCCAAAACAGCGCATGTCATATGTGTACATTTCATGAATAAACGAATTGAAATAGAGGTCATACGCACAAAGGAAGCCACCGCCCAGGAACGAAGAAGAAGACCAATAGAAACCACCAGAGTTTATATCCTCTACCTCTACATCGCCGCCACTAGAAGTACGGACTCCTGCACAAGGAAGGAAAACAGCGCCTGCATCCTCCAGCACTTTCCATTCATCATAGGAATACTCGTTGGTATCCCAATCCTGTCCGTATCCACTCTCCCATTCAATTTCTTCTGGCTGCTGCCAATCATCGGGCATAAGAACCATACCGCGCGCACCTTGTATAGTTGCTTTACCTATCAAATCTTCTGCATTAGGCCGATCTTCTGTCAACCAGCGCCACTCTTCGCGCGCTAGCGTGCGCCATATTCCTGCCTCATTACCCCCGTTTGATATCTTATTATATACACCCCAATCTGCGTTAGCGTAATCATCTGTGAGATCATAATTTTCCGGTAAAGGATCACTCTCACGAATATCCAAAGGAATGTAATACTTACTCTCATCATTTATTGTCCAAGGCTGATAAGCTTCCGCACCGCTTGGCCATCCGCTGGTGCCATGTCCGAAAAGATCAATCCAACCATCGTAATCCTCGCTCACCAAGGCATTATCACTCTTGCCAGAGCCATCAGCACCTGCTATATTTCCATTACCACCAGCACCGACTACGCCATATTGACGCGGAGCAAAACGCCACACATCCTGAGCTGCATTATATTGTAAATTACCCATAGAAAAACAAATGACCTTACCACTTGGCAAAACAAATTTACCAGGTAAAGAGCCCTCTATGTCAGCAGGATTACCCGACCCGTTTGGGCCACCACATGCCATCAATGCTATCGCCATGACAGCTAGAAGAAGTACCTTTTTCATGTTTGTATATTGTATTTGTAAAGTTAAGTCAGCAAATTCGGGACAAAGATAGTAATTATTTTTTATATATGCAAATAAATAAAGAACTTTTTTAGCAGGGCAAACATATTTTGCTTATTTTAGGAGGGATACATTGTCCTCACGCTTGTAGCATTGCTATCTCCTGAGGTGTATCCACAATACATTTCACTCCTGCATCTACAAGTGTTTGACGCGCAACGAACCCCCATGAGCACGCCACAAATGGCACATTTGCATTTTTAGCAGTCTCCATATCCACCAAACTATCGCCCACATACAGCACAGCACCCGATGTGTGATGGGTGATGCGGAAGATATCGTATACAATCTGTGGATCGGGTTTGCGTGCTATTCCTTCGCGTTCACCCAAGATGACATCAAAAATAGATGGGAATTGTTGGTTCACTATTTTCTCTGTAGCTGCTTGGTACTTATTGCTCGCTACTGCCAAGGTATGCCCTTCTTGTTTTAAGACTTGCAGTAATTCTACAATCCCCTCATACGGGCGTGTGTAATCTGCATTATGCGCATCGTAATAAGGCACAAAAGCCGTATAGACGCGCTCCACATTCTCTTCCGTGCGTTCACTCTCGGGCAAAGCACGACGAATAAGGTTTTTCACTCCATTGCCCACCAAGGCTGGATAACTATCGATAGCATACATGGGAAAACCCAACTGCGATAAAGCATGATTGCATGCATGTCCCAAATCGTCAATTGTATTGAGTAATGTTCCGTCTAAATCGAAGATTATTAGCATAGATTACAGATTTTTAGATTTTGGTTTTTGTGAGGGAATTTTCCATCGCTTGCCTAAAGGTGTTAATATCCCCAAAATCCTTTATTTCTCGCAAGTTACATACACGCTGCCGCACAGACTGCACCGCATGTTTCTGTAGTTTCTCCGCCGAAGGCGTGATGGATTTCTCTAATGCCTGTAAATCCACATCGTATAGGATACAGGCATGTACAACAGTACCCGTTGGCATTGTATAACAAGCCGTTCCTGCCACTTTGCGGTCTGATACTAATACATCATTATGCGCCGTTGTAACTGCCGCATAGCCCAACTCATTGAGCGTAGATGCTAACATAGCCAAGAATAGATCAAACACCTCCTGATTATGCGTAGAAGGAGAGATGAATGAAATCATTAGATTTCCTTTGTCCGCATAGACACATCCCCCACCACTCTTACGCTGCACTACGCGCACACCTCGTGATGCACAAAAAAACTCATTCACCTCTTGCTCACGCACCTGATGACGACCATAAATAACCGTAGGAGGTACAATCCAAGTGAATAATGTGGGTTCGGACACATGCTGCACCATTTCGTATTCAAGATCTAAATACTGCTCAAGATGCAAACCTTCTATGGGACGAATGATGGTCATATAATACGCGGGGCGGTGATTTCCTTTCCTTGACAAAAACGATGCGTCAAGTGACGATCATCACCTAAATAAATATAGCGCTCTAAACGGTGTTGCAGTGTGTAATTATCAAAATTGAGTGGAGAGTCATCCACCACCAAAGCATCAAAAGCATAACCCGGTTCAAAGCTACCCACTTTCCCAAAGAACGAGCCACCGGACTTTGTAGCCAAATAGAAAGCTTCGCTGAGTGATAAGAACATATCTCGATGATTGGAATGTACCCATTTCATTTTCGCCATTTGCAGGGTGTAATGGATGGCTCTAAAGATGGAGAAACCACTTCCTGCCGACACATCCGAACCCAACGCAACCGGTATTCCTGCATTCATAAAGCGTCTAATAGGCGCAATCCCTGAGCCGAGATTACAATTAGAAGTAGGGCAATGCACTGCAAAAACGCGATTGCGGCGCATCAACTCAAACTCCTCGTTATCCGTATAGCAGCAATGCGCCATGAGTGTAGGTGTCTGCCCAAAGAGCCCATAGCGATTATAGGCATCGCCATAACATGAAGCTTGCGGTTCTAATTCCTTCACCCACTCCACCTCTGATTGATTTTCACTCAGATGGGATTGAATAGGTAATTGTTTATCCTGTGCTAATTGCCCCATAGCCGTGAGCATCTCAGGCGTACAACTGGGCACAAAACGCGGCGTAACGATAGCAGAGATAAGCGGCATGGAAGCAGTATGCGTCATGAGCAAGTCCATCCCTTCTTTCCATTGCTCCACTGTGTTGGTCAGTCCTTCCGGACTATTACGGTCCATACCCACCAAACCAATCATACCGCCCATATGGGCTTCGTGCAAAAGATCGGCTAATAAACACGAAGCAGCAGGATGGATGGTAGCAAAAATAGCTGCACGCATTGTACCTAATTTCCACAAGTCATGCACAAAACGACGATACATACGCTCTGCATATTTCACATCGCTATATTTCATCTCCTCGGGGAAAGTATAGGTATTGAGCCAAGGCAGCAACTCCATATCCATCGCTATTCCCAAATTGCGGTATTGGGGCGCATGCACATGCAGATCATTCATAGCAGGCATCAACATCTGATTGCCAAAATCCACCAACTCTACATCCGCGTACTCATTTGGCAATGAAGCGTATGTATCTATCACATTCCCATCATCACCTACCACCACATACCCACGCTCCAAGAGCACAAAACGCTCTGGAGTGGGAGTATATAATATATTGGCTCTATAGACTTTCATGCTTTTTTCTTCTTGAAGAACAAGAGACAAATCAAATAATTCACTATTCCTGCCGCAAAAATAACTACCAAACTAATAAAATCATCACGCCATGTAGGCAACCAACTCACCGCGAATGGTAGCAAACCAAATTGCACGAATAGGTTAATCACTCGCGCCAAAACAAATCCGCCAGCATTCTTCTTATTGGGGCGTGTACCAAAAGTGTACCAATTCGATAGGATATAATTGGGTATCATCTCCAATACATATCCTATTGCAAACGCCACATAATACAATACTGTACCTTTCTCCGGTTCAGCAAAGCAATATAATGCAGCCAAAAAGAACCATGTCTGGACTATTGCTCCCGTCGTACCGACCACAAAGAACCTTACCGCCGAGCGTGCTGTCTTTGGCAAATATGCTGTTAATAATTTCATTTATCGATGTTCTTTATACAATCAAAGTCTCAATTAAATAATCCATTGCTTGTGCCAGACCATTCACATCTCGTCCTCCTGCCGTAGCCATCCATGGTTGACCACCGCCACCACCTTGTATCAGTTTAGCGGCTGCTTTAATCATCGTTCCTGCGTTATTTCCTTTATCAACCAATCCTTGGCTCAAGAAAACAGCAATAGTTGGTTTCCCTTCAAACTGTGTAGCACCCACAAGAGCGAATGTTTTATCTGCACATTTAGCACGCAGCAAAGGCATCACGCCACGAATCATATCTGGCGCTATCTGTCCTTGCAGTCGTACCAATTGAATACCCTTATAATCTTCCGCATTGCTAATGAGCTTATCTGCAAGGAGTTCCATCTTTTCCGCCATAAACGACTCTATCTGCTTCTTAAGTCCAGCATTCTCCTCTATAGAGCGCTTAATGGCTCCTGCTAAATCAGGTGCATTATTAAATAACGCACGCAGGTTAGCTATCATGTCTTGTGTAGCATAATAGAGTTCGTCAGCTTTGTCTGCAGTAACGGCCTCTATACGACGAACACCTGCAGCGATACTCGTCTCCATCACAATACGGATAGATCCAATCTTACCCGTAGAAGACACATGGCATCCACCGCATAGTTCGACCGAATTGCCATACTTAATCACACGTACATCATCACCATATTTCTCTCCAAAGAGCGCCATAGCCCCCATTTGCCTGGCTTCCTCCATCGTGGTGTGACGACATTCCTCCAAAGGCAAATCCTGACGAACCATTTGATTAGCCAATTGCTCCACTTGGCGCAACTGCTCCGGCGTCACTTTCTGGAAGTGTGAGAAGTCAAAACGCAGCGAGTCAGCCGTTACCAATGATCCTTTCTGCTCCACATGTTTGCCTAATACCTCGCGTAATGCATAATGTAATATATGTGTAGCCGTATGATTGCACATGATAGCCTGGTGGCAAGCACAATTGACTTCGGCTTTCATAGGTGTTTCCATATCTTGCGGCAGCGAAGGCATAATATGCACCGCTAAGTTATTCTCACGCTTAGTATCAACAATAGGATAACGCGTGCCATTGGCGCAGAGACACCCCGTATCGCCAACTTCACCACCCATCTCGGCATAGAAAGGTGTCTTGCTGAGTACTACTTGATAGAAACTCTTGCCTTTTTGGGTCACTTGTCTATACCTAAGTATCTGTGTATCACATTGTTGTTCATCATATCCCACAAATTCAGACTCACCTTCTTTCAATACATTCCAATCTCCCAATTCTTGTTTATTCGCAGAACGCCCCATCTCTTTTTGATGTTCGAGCGCCTTATTATATTCCTCTTCATTGGTAGTAAATCCATTCTCACGCAAGATTAGTTCGGTCAAATCCAATGGGAAACCATAGGTATCTTTGAGTGTAAATACATCTACGCCAGAAATCTCTGTCTTGCGTGCTTTCTTTGCGGCTGCCATCAGTTTATCCAAGAGGGTAATACCTTTATCCAATGTGCGTAAGAATGCTTCCTCTTCGCTCTTGATTACAGGTACTATCTGTGTTTGCTGTGCCACTAATTCTGGATATGCCTCACCCATATCGCTAATGAGTTGCGGTACCAATTGATACATGAATGCCTCACGCATGGACAAGAAGGTATATCCATAGCGGATAGCACGGCGTAAGATACGACGGATGACATATCCTGCTTTCTCATTGCTTGGCAATTGCCCATCTGCGATGGCAAAAGCGATGGTGCGTATATGATCTGCTATGACGCGCATTGCCACATCTGTCTTCTCATCCTTGCCGTACATGCATCCGCAGATTTCACCTATTCGCTTTAGCATTGGTTGGAAAACATCCGTATCGTAGTTACTCGTTTTTCCTTGAATAGTGCGCACCAAACGCTCAAAACCCATTCCTGTATCAATCACTTTCTTGGCTAATGGTTCTAAAGAGCCATCCGCCTTACGATTGAATTGCATGAAGACGATATTCCAAATCTCTATAACTTGCGGATGATCTTTATTCACCAATTCGCGTCCTGGTGTCTGCGCTTTCTCTTCTGCAGAACGGCTATCCACATGAATCTCCGAACATGGTCCACAAGGGCCTGTATCGCCCATTTCCCAGAAGTTATCATGTTTATTACCATTGAGAATATGGTCAGCAGGCAAATGTTTTGCCCATATAGAAGCAGCTTCGTCGTCACGCGATAAGCCCTCCTCTTTAGATCCCTCAAATACAGTCACATAGAGATTCGATGGGTCCAATTTGAGTACATCTACTATATACTCCCATGCAAAATCAATAGCTTCTTGTTTGAAATAATCACCAAACGACCAGTTACCTAACATCTCAAACATGGTATGGTGATAAGTGTCGTGTCCGACTTCCTCCAAGTCATTATGTTTACCGCTCACACGCAGACATTTCTGGCTATCTGCTACGCGTGGATATTTAATGGGGTCATTACCTAATATTATACCTTTCCATGGGTTCATACCCGCATTGGTAAACATCAATGTAGGATCATCCTTGATTACCATTGGAGCAGAAGGCACCACTTGGTGTCCTTTAGAAGCCATGAAATCTAAAAAAGATTGTCTAATTTCTTTACTTGTCATCATATTTAGTTGTCTTAAAATCAATAAATTCTCTTCTTGGTTTGCCTTCTTTATCTTCTCTCTCTATGAAAGGCAGAGGGTTGGCACGCAGTGCATCATACTCCTTTCGTGTAGATAGCACATCTATAGCCGTATAAATAGCATTTCGCATACTGGATGGGTCAGCACTACTCTTTCCCACCAAATCATAACCCGTACCATGATCAGGCGATGTGCGTACAATAGAGAGTCCTGCTGTATAATTCACACCACTCATATCCAGTGTTTTGAATGGGATGAGTCCTTGGTCGTGGTACATAGCCAGTATTGCGTCAAAGTGATGATAGTTACCGGAGCCAAAAAATCCATCAGCGGGATAGGGTCCGAATGCCCATATACCATTTTCGGTGGCCTTCTCAATAGCTGGACTGATAATTTCTTGTTCCTCTTTGCCCAATAAACCTTGATCTCCTGCATGTGGATTGAGTGCGAGCACGGCGATGCGTGGTTTTTCCAAGGCAAAATCGCGTTTGAGAGCCTGATTGAGCAAATCGAGTTTTGCTACTATTTTCTCCTCTGTTATCTGCGCCGGTATTTCAGCAATAGACACATGATTGCACACCAATGCTACGCGTAGATTATCTGCCACAAACATCATAAGTGAGTTCGTTCCAAACTTAGCCTCCAAAAATTCAGTATGTCCCGCAAATCCCGATACATGCTGCGCCACGGTCTCCTTATTGATAGGCGCGGTAACGAGTGCTTGCACATCGCCTTCTTGCAAATCCTTGCATGCGCGCTCTAATGCCTCTAAAGCGGCTTTACCTGATTCCTTAGTAGCTACACCTAACTGCACAGGAGTTGTATCAGGGTAGCAAGTAATCATATTCAAACGCCCATCTTTGGCCTGACGGGGGTGGTCAATATGATTCCATTGTATATTACGGTATGCTTCCTCAAAGGTTTGTATATGTTGCTTCGCCACCTGTGCATTACCATAAATGACTGGTTTGAACAACTCAAACATATGTGCCTCAAGCAGGGATTTTATAATCACCTCATACCCTATTCCATTGGTATCTCCTGCTGTAATTGCTATAATTGGTTTCATGATATATATAGTTATCGTTCTTTACCATTGTTCGTTATGAATCTTCGCATAATTCAGTTTATCCAAGTCATACTGCTTGCGTTCCTCGTCTTTGTAACCCAATGAGATGACACATAATACCGTTTTATCCTCTGGTATAGCACATAAACTTTTGATAAGTTCTTGCGCGCCATCGCGCTGATATACCTGGCACCAACATGCACCCAAGCCAAGATCTGCGGCAGCCAAAAGTATATGTGCGGCTGCAATTGAACCATCTGCCATCCACATATCTGTCAGACTACTATCGAGTGTTACCACTATTGCTGCCGTGGCTGTTTGGAACATTCCACTGCCATAGGTACGGCAGTTCTCCATCGCACGCAGTTTAGCCTCCTCACGCACTACAACAAACTCCCATGGATTGGTGCGTTTGGAAGAGGGAGACATGAGCGCACAGCGTAAGATATAATCTATTTTCTCTTGTTCCACCGCTTGCGTAGTATATTTACGGATAGAACGCCTATTTTGGCATAATGATTGAAAATCCTGCATAGTATTTCTATTTATTATCTGTTTCTTACCAAGGTGTCACTTTTCCTCGTGAGCCACATAAGAGACATTTTTCTTTCGATTGTTTTCCAAAGAAGAAGTAAGTCACACGCACTCCCGCAAAGAGGTTGTGCAAATCTTTTACTTCGCGTGTAGCCGCCACATGATTATATTCAAATGCTTGAAAATCATATGGAGCAACATCAGGCACTTCATTCAAGCTGAGTTTGGTATTCGGTGCTATGTTCATTATTCCCACTTCTGCAAACAAACCTATACGTAAGCGCTGGTCCATCATAGTGCTTTTTCTATAGCCAGGCAGACCTTTGTTGGAAAACGCCATTTCATATCCTATTTCCACCACTCCTGTAACATCAATACCAAGTTTAAGTGCGTCACCTTTTTGCTGATCTGGTGTCAGAGGCACATCCTTACGAATCCCATGATTATCCATTTCCTCCAAAGGACCGATAAAACCATCATATTGAGCTATACTTGAGGCCGTCAGTGACAATTCTGTAGAACCAAACATGGGCATTGTAAACTTCGGACCTATTAAAAAGTAAGCTCCGCGCGCATATACTCCCACCAAAAGAGGAACTTGGAGATATAAAGACTTAGACTGATCTACTCGATTAACAAAATCATATGTCATATGTGCCAATGTTCCTGTTGCATCATATGCATCTCTCAATACTTGTTGATCAGTCACAGGATTACTCACATCCTGCCAACGGACTCCTACTCCTGTCTGCAGAAAAAAGACACCATTCAAATAGGCATACTGCAATGCTCCACCAATAGTATAACCACCTGGATTTGAATGCATTACCTTTGAAGAACTCAGAAAATTAGAATAACCTCCGTCCACTTGAATACCTATCAAATGATGCACACCATCATATTGGTCTGTATATAAACCAGAGTTGTTTGTTTTCTTTGCGTATTTTTTATAATTACTACCCCAATCTCCATAGATACGCGTTTGAGCAGATAATGTCATCGTGGACAATATCAGCGCGCTGATTAAAGCGTATTTAAATGTTCCTATTCTCATTGTACTATTACTTTTACTGTTCTTCTTAAGTCGGTTCCTGTATTCATAGTTGTATTTTCTACTAAGTGGAAGATATACACACCACTTATATTAGGCAATACCACCTGTCCGGCATTGTATTCATTCGGAGTATAATCACCCTGTGTAACCAACTGACCTTGCGAATTATACAATTTATACGAGCCATTGGTTGGAGACAATATATATACCACAGGATTTTCTTTTGCCACTAAGGTAGGCACAACGGATATATATGTCTGTGTAGGCGAATTTTCATAATCTCCACTCAAATCTGGGATAATAGGGCAAGTCAATACTGTCACCTGATCATCTTCACGCGTCAAAGCAACCGTATATTCCGACCCATCTTCCAACCATTCTGGGGCAAACAGATATGGACGAGTCTCTCCATATAATATCTCTCCATCACGATACCACTGATAAGCAGAGAAGACATATCCACCATTCTGTGTACTATCCATGATAAGGATTGCATCATTCCAATGTTGTTGTGTAATCCAAGACGGATAACGCATCACCATCTCAAACGGATAAGTCATCATACTATCCGATTTACAAACACCATTATCGAAAGCTACTGTTGCCTGATAATATCCTGGGCGAGGATAGTCACCCCTGTTAACATAGGATGGAACAGGTATCTGTAACACATAATCCTTACCCTCTTCCATCGTATTTGGAGCTGTTGGGATAGGAATATTTTCTTGATTTTGAAAACCTTCTGCCTGTGCTGCTGAGTCGTAACTAATAGTATAACTAATTGGCATAAACATACCATTATAAGTATAATGTAATACATAAGTATTAGCCATACCATCTTCATCCACACAAATAGGTTCAGGTGTCACTTCAAACTGCGTTGGTTCTACTACCTCCAAAGTTAAATATAAATGTGTGTAGCAGCCCCACTCATTAGGTTGATCTACCGTGTAAGTACCACTTGTAGTCAACTCCTGACCATAGAACATGTATGTCTCGCCGACACATATTGTATCGGTCCATAATGAGTCATGACTCGGAGCTATGGTAATATCCAAGCGCATGATAGAGTCGCATCCGGATTGTGCTGTTGTATATTCACGAACAAAAGTTTCGTGGTAAGGTTCATCCCAATACTTTGATGCCATAATCAAGGAATCAAAAACCAAGTCCTCCCATGTGAATTGTTTGACATCCGTACACAAATGCACTGTCTTTAATATATCATAATGTTTATCAAAATGTATATGTAAATGGTAACTTGAATCACAACCATTCAGGCCAATACCTGGCAAGACATCATCAATATCTGACTGACCATTATAAATATATGTCGTATCAGGCTTCATTTCCCACTCAATTGTTTCATTGGAGCATGCATAAATGGTATCATACCTGCGAAATGCTTCACCCACATAGAGCTTAAGGGTATAGATAGAGTCACACTCACAACCTTTCGTTTTCAAACTGTCATATATGGTAATCCACCCTACTGTATCTGTCGGCACTTTAGCATAATGCTTTCCTAATGAATCGCGTAAATTCGCCTTATGCTCTTTACCATTCTTATCAAGCCACTTAAAGTCTTCATAACGACATGTATAAGCCGTATCTACCCAATCTTCATAATCTTTTGAACCCACATAACCATATGCATCATTGTAGGTCATTTTGAATGTAAATATAGAGTCACAACCCACTGTCTCAGCTACAGGTGCTTGTTTCTCATAGCGCAAAATGATGGTCTCCTTCAAATGATCTTCTTCATAATAAATCTTGTAGTTTTGAATAACTACTGTATCGTTTTTACAAAGCGATATATTGGCATGTTCTTCATATGTAGCTACTAATGTCAAATCCAACACATATATTGAGTCAAAACCCGCCAAACCAGGTGTGCGTGTACGCAAACTATCATACCACAAACCAGAGTTTTTATGATTTAATTCTTTATATTTTCGCCAATCAAGGTGCTGATTTGAACAGACGGTTGTATCGGATTCGAAACGATATGTCGGATAAACTTTTACTGTAGCATAAATGATTGAATCACAACCAAACTCTGTCAAAACTGTGTCCACAAAATGATATTCACGTATCGTTTTGTCTTTATTGGCTGAATAGTCAACTGGCGTTCCATCGTCATAATAATGGAATTTTTCGCCTGTAATTAAAGGATGCGTATGTATTCTATTACCATTCTCATCCAATTCATCGCCACCAAACTGCCATGTTGTATTATTATCACCTATACTTTCCTTTAGCGTCGTTGTCTTCAATTTACAAATATGAAGGTACACATAATGCACACTATCGCAACCGCATTGTGAACTACCCTGCACAGAATCCAACCAGTTTTCTACATCTTCTAGAACAACCACTTTGTCATATTGAGCACGAAGCTCATCCAATGTATTCGGACTGGACTGCCAATCATAATCACATCCCACAAACAATATTTTGTCGTCGAAATAGGCCATCATTTCATTGGATTTCATAGAAGTAGAATCAGTCACTTCTGCTGTATTGTAGAGATAATTATAAGTCTTACAGATAGTCAATGTTAACACATGCAAACTATCACATTGTATCTTCTTTTGCTCTCCTGTCTTCGGATTGGTGAAAAGCATCTCATGTGTCTTCATCTCGTCACGCAAAGTGAACACACCTGCGCTATCCGTAGGAATGGCGGTAATGGGTTCGCCATTCATATAGAGATTATGCGCCCAACCATTATCTCCTTGCATATGACCCGCCCAAATAAATTCTTCACCTTGACAGATAGTAGTGCTCTCTACTATTTCATAATAGGGATATCCTGTCAAGTAAAGCACATGCACAGAATCTAAGCCCGGTACTGGGAATGTGGTTTTTAGACTATCACGATAGATTCTTTCCTCCCCTGGCAAAGGAAGGTCTGTAATTGTGGTTAAGATTACAGAATCTGCTGTTGTTTCATCATATACTTGCCAATCATATGCACCGCAATTAGAACATACAGCATCATATATCGTGTCACGATAATTCTCACCAATACGCAATACTAAGGAAATGATAGAGTCACAAGACTGACCATTGATGGGCTTTGTCCCTAAGTTGTCTACCAACTCATATTCACCGAGATCGTATTGGCGAATCTCCAATCCATCAGGATTTGGAATATTTACGGCATCCTTACCCGCCAAGATTAGTCTTCCCCATTCATAATAATCTTCGCTGGACATGTTATGCACTACTGTTGGCATGGTATAAGAAGGCAAAACAACTACCACTTGCGTCCAAATAGAATCACAACCACGAATAGTTTTAGACGCATATTCCAAATGATATGTACCTGGGGCGGTTATCATAAAAGAATCCACCTCTTGGAAAAGGTTTCCATTAGGATAAGTAACATCAAATCCTTTCTGACCCTCCCATTTGTGTACAACATTGAATCCTTCTTCGTAGCAATACAAAACAGTATCCGATTGAAAATTATAGATAGGGTCAATTACAAACACAACGGTATAATCATAAGCACAATTTTCTTTCGTAGTGAAAGATACCGCGGGTTGTGGATACTTACCGCTATTCTTACCAGCTGTCTCAAAATCCCATGTTTTCGTACCGGATGCATCACTATATGTCCAACTGACTTTTTCTTCATTTTGGCATATATGCACCTCTTGAGTAATACCATCTGAAGACACAAATGTTAATTCTACCGTATAGCGAATACTATCGCAACCGCCCTGAGGACAATCAGGACAATATGCATATGGAATACCTATCGTATCGCGTATTACGCCAGGAGTAGCAGAAGAAATCGTCTTTAGTGCATTGCCATTTTCGTCTTTCCAAACATAAGACTTGGTACACACAACCTCTTTGGTAGCATATTCCACCATCGGTATCACATACAATTTAAGGTTCAATATGGAGTCACAACCCTTATAATTTGTTACACCATGTTGTAAGTATTCTGTTATCGAAGACATACAACCTTTTGTTTTCAAAGTACTCTTCCCTGTGTACAACCAAGAACCATTCGTTTGCTTCTTCCAACCACTCTTTTTGGAATAAGAATCAACAAAATTGATATTCTTAAAGAAATCTCCCAATTCAGCATTCACTCTATGCAAATCACCGGCACAGACAACCATTTCTTTATTCTCCTCATATCTTGGACAAACAAAGAGACGGAGTGTGCTCAGAGAATCACAACCACCTACAGACACATAATGGCGTGTGATGATATTTTCA
>JAZNQB010000219.1:0-16627 GCA_045589995.1 Paludibacteraceae bacterium | reverse complement strand
GACTTACCTCGCCATTCTTATCCCAAGCAGCATTCAGCGCTTTCTCGTACGGCTGATAGATATCCCGCAAGGCTTTTTCTTTGGCTTCCACCGTGTAGATTTGCTCTGCGGTCGGGAACGCCGGCATTCGGTCTACAGCCTGGCACATATTCTTCGGAGTCGAAGCGGCTTTAATATCATCGAGATTAATAGAGGTGGAGTACCAAGAAGGTATCCAGCCCTGCGTGTAATGCCATACTTCTTCCTCTTGTGCCATACCCGGCATGGCCAGCACTATGCCAGCAAATACCGTAAACAATACTTTCTTCATCGTTGTACGCTTTTAGTCGTTCAATGCTTCACAAGAATCCGGATCATTAGCGGAGGCTTTGGTGTAGGTAGCCGTACCTAAACCGGTACCGTTAATGGCATTTACGGTTGCTTGTACTTCGGCCTCTGTACCCCATGTGTACTCGATCGAATTTTGACCCATGATGGACGTCGTTATCTTCCAGCAAGCTTCTTCTCCCTCGCCAGGCTTACTATTCTCGTTCAGCTCCATGCAAGCGTCCTCATCATTAGCATCAGCTGGCTCGTAAACATACGGAATGCGCATAGAGTCATAGTACTCATTTACCTGACGCTCGGTCATCCATACATAGGTAATAATATCCATACCATAAGCGGTTTGAGTTACCATCCAACATCTGTAGGTTAAACTGTCATATTTGCTATAGTCCTTCGGCTCATCTGGCGGAGTGATAATAGTCGTATCTTCCGGATTCATTGCCCAGCACGCATCTTTGTCAGTTTTGTCCGTTACGCGCTCGTATTCGTGATTAGCTACACCGATCTGCTCCAGTTTTGCCATGTAATAATCATGACGCTCTTTCATGTTTGCCTCCGGCATCCAACCATACTCCTGACTGGTGTGCTGTCCGCCCAGAGAATCAATCCATGTGATGGTCTCTAACCAGCACTCAGCGCCTTCCCATTGACGAGCCATACATGCCTCTTCCGTATTCTCTTCTAACAGATAGTAGCGGTATTTCTTGTGATACTCACCAAACACCTTCAACTCTGCCTGCATGGATTGATCAATCATCCAAAGCAGTAGAGCTTCCGTACCCCAGAACGGTTCTACGCTAATGGTTGTTCCATCGCACCAAACATGCCAATCCCAGCAGCTGTAGGTAGAGTCGTCTACCAAGGTCATGTCAAATTGCTCCGGAGAGGTAATCCACGTGTCTCCGGCATATGTTGTACCATCAGTCGGCTCGTCATTGCCACCCGATTTGCCTTTTTGTTCACAAGAAACGAACATTGTCGCACTCGCAAGCGCTACAAGCGCTACATAAAAATACTTTTTCATTTTGTCATACCCTATAAGTATCGGGCGCACTTTTAGAAGTTATCGTTGGTTTGTTATTATATGTCGCAATAGATGCTATAGGACGTAATAGGACACGAAAAAGCGTGCGCTTTACGTTCGCTTCATTTGATTTGTTGAGGTCCTAGACTTACCTTGTTAATTCAAATAAATGCACGGAAAACTCACGCTTATACGTGAGCGTGCATAAACCGTACTTGAATTAACAATGATTTTGTTTCAACTTGTCTAGGGTTTCAACAAATCAAGTTGGGCTTATTACGCTATTATTTATGTATGTTGTTTGTCTGTTGTTTTATGCCATATTTTGTATATCTTTGCAACTTTTGGCTGCAAAGGTACTACTTTTTTTAAAATTGCGCAATAGAGTGAGCAATTTTTGTGCATTTTTGCACATTTGAGTGCGCATTTTGGTGAGTTTCTACACTATTTGAAGGAAGAAAGGTATATGATTTTTACCTTTTGAGTACTTATGTTCAGGCATCGTACGGTCATGTACAGGATGCGAATGTGATGCGAACGAGAATGACAGGTAAATGGAAGGGAGTTGAATACTGTTTATATACAAAACAAGCGGGCAACTCAATGAGTCCCCGCTTTGTTCTTTGTACTTGGTATTAGTTACTTGGTCACTTTATTTGACTTCTTAGCCGCAAGGGCAACGATTATTTAGGACGAAACAGACGAAGAAAGAACCTGCCTGCTCGGTGGTGGAGCAGGCAGGAGTTCCGATAGATCGTTTTGTCGGGGGATTGAGGGAGCGAAAGGGATTCTTATTTCTTTACTCCTTCGAAAGCATCAACTATCTTGATTTTTATATCTTCGAAGGAGTCCACTATCTTCACTTTGACATCTTCAAAATTCTCAACTATTTTCACTTTGCCGCATGAGTCCTCAAAGGCATCCACAATTTTGATATCTGCGTCTTCAAAGGCATCTACGATTTTGACTTTGATATCCTCAAACGAATCCACAATCTTTACCTTTCCGTACAGATTATAAGTCTTTCCGTCTTTGGTAATCGTGCAGTTTTCTTTGTCTATCGTGACATCGGAAGCGACAGCAAAAGTTACAATTGTTGAACAAATTAAGATGGAGAGAATGCGTTTCATCATATTCTTATACATTTTTAACATTCTAAGCGTCTTAGTAAGTTAGCCTCAGTTTCTGCTTTTGAACCTATATAAATAGCATTACACTCAATAAAATCTTCATGAGTTGGCGAGCTTATTTCATGTAAGTACTTTTTAAATCCTTCATACATATAAATCATTTCCATTACCAATAACGCTTTCTGAGGTATTCCAGTAATTTAGTGTATTTCTCATTCCCTTCTAGCGGCGCAAGAAATTCCTGCGGGTCTATAATATGGAATTTGGATTTGTCTTTGAGCATGGGGATAAACTCCGATTCCACCGCTTTGCACAATTCTGTATTTTCTTTCGGAATAACATTTATATGGATAAAATCACTGGCAAATCCATGAGCAATTATTTGTTCACAAAGTATAGTTTGGCGCATAAGTTCATAATTTGGCTCGATAAAATACACGGAATGAGAGATTCCTTCCTTTGGGGTTAACAAGTGCTCAGAGGTTTCAATCAAGTGTGCATAACGATCGAGACGCTTCCGGTTTGTTTTGTCCACCCTATCGTATCTTTCCGTATATTTCCACTCAATTGGGATTAACCATTTCCGGTTTCCCTTACGTGCAAAAATCATCGCATCTATGGAGGTACACATCGTACCTCGTCTTGATCCTTCATCATTCTCTTTCAGCCATTCGTCATTATGAAATGCGAACTCAAAAGAGATAAAACTCTTCGGGTCATTATCTATTAATGACGGAAGTACCTCATCAAAAGTCATGCCGGTCGCATTTTCTATAATTTGTTTGACTGCAACATCATCTATCCTCAATGCAAATAGATGGTTTAGACAATGGTTTTGCGAGGAAGTAAGATGTCCGGATGGAAAATATCCGTCCTCTTCTTGACGCCACCAAGAAATGCCTTGTTGTTCAAAATATTTTATCGAAGTCTCACGAATACCCGGATATAAATTATAAATACTATCCTCGGGTTTTAAAATAAATTTACAAGAAGGAACTGTCTTTTTCACTTTACCTTCTTCATTTGTAAAATTCCAATGCCCACCATTCTTTGCCAAGCCGAAAATACCGGAATCGGCGAAATGTTTCTGCTGATAGTACAAATCTTGCTGTCTTTGTTTTTCTGAATCCCTATAAATCGTATTCATATTTAGGTATTTAGGATGAATGGTGAAAATATGATTCGCGTATAACCCGTATCCCATGTGTGATGAAGAAATAAACTTACAATCTTCCATTCCAATAAACTCTATATCTAATGTCCGGCTATTATCTTTATAATTAGCAAGCAAACAGATAAAATCCAAATCAGGAACATCTATTTTTAAATCAAACTCCTGTGTAATATTATTGATTTTACTATTTGCCCTTATAAGTCCCAAAGCACATTTTTGCTTGAACACCATTATCATATCATCATAAAAGACTTCCAATGTGTTCTTCTTTGCCGCTTTCTTTTTCTCTACAAATGCTTTAAAATCCTGTTGGTGCTTTCGAAGGCCAGGACTTGTAGGAGATGATAATATTGATTTTATGCCTTGCTTAACCTCGATAATAGCCAAAGATACTTTGTTGTTCTTTCGGGCGTTTGTGTTTGAGTCCCATCTTACTGCAATTAAATCAAAGCGGCTTCTTCCTTCTGCATACTCCATATCTACTATAAAGAAATCTGTGTCTTGAGAATTTTGGGAATAATTATTCTCTTTAACTACTAATTGCTGAATTTCTTTTTCCCCGAGGTGATTTTTGGGTCCAGTACAAATGTATTTATCAATAATGTGTTTAGCAATAGGCAGATATGCTTCAAATTGTTCGGCATCGTAATTCAATTCACTTCCAAGAAGATACTCTTCGTTCAAACCTTCCCATAAATAACTACCAACGGTATTTTCTTTTACCGTTAGAATCTCACCTCCACGATAATACAAAGTAAAATAATCCTTTCTAAACTCCATATCTAATGTATCATCGTTTTGTATATACTCTAATAAAGGATGGAGTTTGCCATTTTGCTCTTTCAAAGCATTAAATAAATTGTCATTCAACTTTCTCATATCATTTTGAATTTAGGATTTCTATTGCTTGTTTTACTTGTATGTCTGTTAATCCCACTTTGGGATTGACCTGTACTGCGTGCGGTTGGAATTCTTTTGGCATTGGCAGGTCGTCCAAAATAACATAGTTGGCGTTTATGTTATAAGATTTCAACCAGTGTGCTATTTCCTCACTACGCGGAGAGCCATTCATTTCTTCTTCCAGCCATTCAAGCCCTTTCTCCAGTATCAGTTCATCTACCACATGCAATGACGTCATGCCTATTATTTCTCCATGCAGACCTCGCTCTTTCCATAATTCCTGTAACTTTGCCAAGCCCAAGTATCTCCATGAAGAAGTAACCACAATCTTGGCTCCGGTTGCATCCACTATGCGATTCATGCAATCTATAGTTTGCGGGTCAAAGAGGTCAAGGCCTTTATCATCTTGCGCTGACTCGTTATTTCGATACAGATGAGCCGCAAACTCACTACTATTCAGCACACCATCGAAATCAAGAAAAACGAGTTTGTCGTCTTCTGCTAATCTGTCAGTACATGCTTCTTCCGCATCATTCATTCTCTCATATATGATTCCCAATGCGTCAGCTATCAATTGATTTATTTTTTCTTTATTCTGGCGACACAACACCAAGTGCTCAATATTCTCCCGATGTAGTTCTGCTGCTTCTTTTTTTGATGCAGAATCAAGGCTTGCAGAGTGTTGGAGATATTTTATTGTTCTCTGCAGGGTTCTTTCTCCTTGTTTCGCAAGTTCCGTTTCGTTCTCTCCAAAGTACACGCGAAGCGCATCAGTAGGAAAGTTTTCAAAGGTGTGCGTTTTATCTACGGAACTGACGAACATCTCCATGAGTGTACCCGATATGGTATCCGCTTCTTCATTCATGTGAAGTGCTACTGCCTGCTTGAGCATTTCGGCTATAATGTCTTGCACATGTTCTTCCTTAACTTTGTTTCCAACTCTCTCCAAATAGAGCGCCAAATTTGGCAAGTCATAATAGACTGTAATCTGTCCTTTCATTTTGTTACGTTTTTAAATTATACAATACAGGCATATTATTCGCCTTTATTATATATATACGTACCAAGGGGGGTGAAATAATTAGCAAGAGGTGCGTTTTCTAAATAAATGATAATAGATTCTTAAAAATCGTACAATTTTGATCAATAACTACAGCCGAGCCGGAGATGTTATTTCCTCTTTTCATAGAGTGCTTGGAAGCACCGTCTCGGAGAGGGGACGGTATTTACTGGTTGTTATCTTCTAATAATATATTTTGCAATTCGCGTTCGAGTTGCTCGCGATCTGGCAAATAAAGCTGGTAACGGCTGACAAAAAGTTGGTTAGAAATTCCATGCAACGCATATTCCATAAGCAATTTATCTTTCTCCGAACCAAGAATAATACCAATTGGCGGATTATCTCCTTCCGTATAGTATTGTTGTTTTGATAATAGACAAAAACCTATAAAACATTTTCAGTTATGGTATAGCAAAAATTGTACCATTGCACGTAGGCCTTTTCCTATAAGATGCAACAAAAGGGGAAAAGTTAAAAGGAGAAGAGGGAAAAATGTGTATGATTATTAAGAATATAGTGTTTTCCTGAAAGACGGAAAATAGATTTAATCTAATCCTTGACGATTAGAGGGTCTTTTTCTTTTTTGATTTTCCGTATAATACCCCACCATAAACCAACAAGAATTAGAACAACTATACTATGTCTAATCGGTGCTTCTACTCTATGTGCCTTTTGCTGAGCTTTTGCGAAAAAGACATCTGGAATCATGGAATCGTTCTTAGATAGTTTTCTTTCCTGCAATATGGCATCTGTCTGGTCTTTGTCGGCTTGATAAAAGAGTGTGTCGTATGTTTCTGCATATACAGGAAAAGCAAAGAGAGAAAAGGTACTATCTTTGTCTACACATAAAGCCGTAACAGTATCTTCATTTTGCCATAAATATTTAACTGTACCATAACCTATACGGTAATTAACATCTTCATATGTATGCACAAATGCCCTTTCCGGGTCATCTATGGCACTTATGCAAAATTTCTCATTGAGCGGAGCTTTCCAATAGTCGCCAAAACCACAATCCACTTTGTCTGTTACAAAGCATTCACCAATAAGCCCAATAAATAATTCGGAGAACAGGAAGATAAATGGTGTAAGCAGAGACAAGGCATAGAGGAAACCTTTATTCTTATACGGCTTTTTACGCACTATCAAGTAAACGATGAAAAAGCATATCCACCCCAATATGCCTGACACTATTGCAAATACAATAATCCAGATGAGAAGTACAATACCGGCACCCATATCTATTTTGATAATTTGTTATTCTTCGCAATATTACCTTTTTCCCTTTCCCGAAGTGCTCGTAAGCACCGCTCGGAGAGGACGATTATTTATTTGCATCAATTACATTCGGAGGCGTTACGCTGCGAGGCGTAATTGTAAACATATTAGCACTTGTCGATAAATGGATTCATATAATACGCTTAATTCGTTACACTTTTCCAATTACGCATGCAAAGTTACTGCTTTTTTTTGAAATATGCAAGGATTATGGCGAAAATCGTACGAGAAAGTGGAAATTGAAAGGAAAAGTGTTATTCTGTGGACTTTAGTTGTGCAGAGAGGGAGGCGATGATGAAGCCACGGAGAGTGCTATAGAACTTGTCGGACGCTGTAGCGCGTTGCTACGGGTTGAATAGCATAATATATCGTGTATCTTTCGTATATCTATCGTGTTTGTTACGAGATATATAGCGGATTTTTGGCTACAAAATTACACAAAAAAATGACATACGCAAATTTGTATGCCATTTTCTTTGGATTTTTTGTTATTTGGTTCAGTTTGCAGTTCAGTTTGCAGTTTAGTTCTTGACTACTTTGCAGGCGACGCCTTTGTAGCCGGCGGCGACATAAACCATATAGACGCAAAAAGGCTTATTTTACTTGGCTCATAACCACTTCTCCCACGGCTTGCAGAGTAGATTTGGATATATTGCTCATATCGTCTTGTCTGGTATGCCACCAAGATGCGAACCCTGTGGCATTGCGTGCGTCATAATGAATAATATCCACGCAAGGTATCCCTGCAATCACATTCACATAGTAATGGTCATCCGTAATGGGATATGACTGTTGGTGGCTAAATAATGTGCTGTATCCCAATTGTTCAGCCGCGCGCCATATTTGCTCTTGATAATTCTGTGCGTATTGTGTAGAATACATTTCTTTAGGGAAAACTGCGTCTGGCGCTCCTACCATATCCAGCAGAATACCATACTTATACTTAGCTGGTTGTGCTTGCTGCGCATATTCAGTAGCCCATAGCTGACTTCCCAAACACCATGTATCTTCGCGTTCTTGTCCTATATAGAACTGCGGTGTACCCATATCCTCGCAGTCGAAGAACACAATATCTACAGGTGTATATAGAGTGGAGTCTGCTATACGCATTCCTATTTGTCTTCCCACTTCAAGAAGAACACCCACTCCGCTCGCGCCATCATTAGCCCCAGGCACATTATAAAATCTATCCTCGTAGTTTGGTTCCTCATCGCACCAAGGACGGGTGTCGTAATGTGCAGCGAGCAGTAATCGTGGTCTATTCTCTATCGCTGGTGTTGAGAAATGCGCCACAATATTATATATCTGCTGCATGTTTCCGCGGTAATCAGGCATTTGTCCTTTCTGCAATTCCACTTGTGCTCCGCACGCGCGCAACTGCTGTATGAGCCACACTGCACAATGCGAATGCGCGGCACTATTAGGTACACGCGGACCAAAACTCATCTGCTTCTCGATATACGCATATGCCGAGTCAGATGAGAAAGTTGGTCTTTGCTGTATTGTTTTGGTATTTGAACTACAGGCAACAAATAAACATAGTGTTATAGCCGCCAATAGTCCCTGATAGATTTTCTTTTTCACTTTCTTTATATTGTTTTTAATGTGAATTGGCTTCGCTCACACTGGTATGCATTTGAATAGCCCGGATAGTATGCGCGATAGGCACTGCGAGTGACTCCATATGCAGTTTGCTGCAGCATTGTGGGTCAATTGGAATAGAGTCGGTGCATACAAACTCTTCTATTGAACTATTCTCGATATTAGCACAAGCGTTTCCACTAAGCACACCGTGCGTTACTACCGCGCGAACACTCTTTGCTCCAGCCTCCTTCATCACATCTGCCGCCTTGCAGAGTGTACCTGCTGTATCTGCCATGTCATCAAGGATAATGACATCCTTACCGTACACATCGCCCAAAACGCGAATCTCAGACACTTTATTAAAGTCCGGTCTATTCTTATAGCAGATAACCATTGGTACTTCCCTATTGGTCATCACATGTAGTTTCTTCGCGAAGTTAGAAGCGCGTTTTGAACCACCCACATCCGGTGATGCTACAATCAGTTTCTTTAGGTTTAATCCTGCCACATAAGGTGCCAACACATTGGAACCATAGATATGATCTACCGGTATATCAAAGAATCCTTGTATTTGGTCAGCATGAAGGTCCACAGTGATCACACGGTCTGCACCCGCAGTTTGCAGCATGTTTGCCACCAATTTAGCGCCGATAGAGACGCGTGGTTTATCTTTTCTATCTTGTCTTGCCCAACCGAAATATGGGATAACTGCGATTACCTTGTACGCGCTTGCGCGTTTAGCTGCGTCAATCATGAGCAGCAGCTCCATTAGGTTGTCGCTATTGGGGCAAGTAGATTGCACCAGATAGACTGACTGACCACGAACGGACTCCTCGAAATACACACAGAATTCTCCATCAGAAAAGCGGTCAATACGCACATTTCCTACTGAGCATCCTAATTGTTCGCAAATACCTTTTGCTAACGCTTCGCCTTTTGTTCCAGCAAAGACCTTAAACTGATTTGTTTGTTCCATTAGATGGGGATGTTTTATTTTCTTTTCTTTTTATTATTTATGCCATTAGGCAATTGAGTTGGTTGTGCCATCAGGCGCTCAAATGCATTCGACGAGCAAGTGAGCACACCCTTCGACAAACGAATGATATCTTCTTTTACACGCGCCATTCCTACCTCTTGGTCTTTATTCCACACGAGGTTACGCTGACTCATACAAGCAGCGATATAGACCTCCAAAGACTCGCGTTCATGCGCATCCTCTATGGTACAAGCATACGCTATCATATCCTGCACGATACGTCCATAGTTGCGCATTAAGATTGGACTGGTATTTCTATTTAGATGATGAGACATAATAGTAGTGAGTAGTGAGTGTCGCGTTCGGCAATTAGTCGCAATGGTCCATACCGCTCTGCTAAATGGACGGGCTCCTAATGCCTCCGCTCTTAACTCGGACTATCGCTTGCGCTAGCAGTCCTCGTTAGTATTAAACATTAAGTAATTAGTAGTCAGTTTTCAGTTTTGAGTAGTGAGTGCTTTATTTTTTGCGAATGAGATAAATCATGGTTGGATAGTGATCGCCATAACCATTCTGCCACACGCCCGACTTATGCGTACGGAGTGGTGTTCCTTTCTCTTTGCCCTCTTGTACCGTAAGGAATGGTTTATTGAAAATCTGCGGTTTCCAATAAGTCCATTTACCACTCTCCAACTTTGCATTCATCAGCGGTTCGGAGATGATTATCTGGTCAAAGAGATTCCAACTACCGTTATATGCCAGCGAACCAATTCCTCTATCAAGGAGCTGCCACATTGTATTGAAATAACCCTGCGGACCCACTTCCTCACGCGTCTTGCGTGCCTGGAGGATTTCCTTGCACGAATGGTTAAATGGATCATCATTCAAGTCACCCATGATAATTATCTTCGCCTGTGGCTCACGCATATAAATAGAGTCACATATATGGCGTGTGAGCATAGCCGATGTGTCGCGCCCCGGACGGCTACTCAACTCACCTCCGTAGCGGCTTGGCCAGTGATTGACGATGATATGTATTTTCTCTGGCGAACCATCACCCAAGAGGTAACCTGAGATAGCTAACTGCAGACGACTCTTGATAACTCCGCCATCCGCATAGTGTGCTTTAAGTTCAAAACCCTTTGCTCGCGAAGGTTTAAACATCGTAGTATCATACAAGAATCCCACATCCACACCACGACGGTCCGGACCCTCAATCAAAATAGGTTTGTATTTACGGCCGTACTTACTATTCGTCTCCGCACATAAGTCGTACAAACAGCCTATATTTTCCACCTCAGCAACGCCTACACATGCAGCACCGCGTGGGTCATAGTCCGTACCCAATTGTGCCACAGCATACGCCATGTTCTTAATCTTATTCTCATACTTAAAACCAGTCCATTTCATACCGCCATCAGGCAAGTATTCATAGTCATTCTTACCCTCATCATGAATGGTATCGAAAAGGTTCTCCAAGTTATAGAACGCAATACAGCGAACATAAGTTTCATTCGTTTCCGCCTGAAGAACAAAAACACATAGCAGCAACGCCACTACACAAGAAAAAATGCGTCTCATATGACTTTGTATATTTTAGATATTATGGTTTGCTTAACAAATCGGCTGCAAATTTACCGCTTTTTTTTGACATACGCAAGCACGCGCGCTCATTTTTCAAAAAAAGTGCGCTTTTATTTGCACATATGCAGTTTTTGTTGTATCTTTGCAGTCGCAAAGGACTGAGTCCCCACCAAACAAGTAACTTATTTTAAACTTAATATCATCTTATGTCAAGCATCAACAAAGTTATTTTAATCGGCAATGTGGGCAATGACCCTGAAGTGCGTTATTTGGACAGAGGCGTATGTATTGCCACCTTTAATCTTGCCACCACCGAAAGAGGTTACACCATGCAAAACGGCACCCAAGTGCCTGATGTCACTGAGTGGCACTCTATTGTCCTATGGCGTAACTTAGCAGAGTGGGCACAGACTTATGTGCGTAAGAGTATGAAAGTGTATATAGAGGGCAAGCTCAAAACGCGTACTTGGGAGAAGGATGGTCAAGTAAGACGCAAAACAGAAATAATAGCTGAGAATATTCAGATTTTATACAGGCCCGAGCAATATAGAGACCTCAGTCATCGTCAAGAGCCAGTTAGCGACGCCGACAATACTCCACATATAACTGCCGATATTTACTCCCCCGATAATAGCGAATTGGCTTTCTAATTATCAAAACAAGTTACAATTCATGACTCCCAAAGAACGATACACCGAGTGGGCATACCATCAAGAGAACTTGCCTATTTACCTCACTCCATGGTGGATGGACGCCGTATGCGCAGGCAAAGAATGGGATGTACTTCTCTGCGAAGATAAGGAAGGGGCTATTCTTGGTGCAATGCCTTATTTGCTACGCAAACGTGCATGGTATAAGTACATCATAATGCCTCAGATGACGCAAACAGGAGGCATATGGATAGACCCTTCTATTACAGCAGACAAGTGGCAGATAGCGGAGGTGTGCCGACACATAAAAGAGCAGTTGGACGGCATGGGACTGGCATATTACTACCAGCATTTTGTGCCGAATAGTCTTTGCGTGGAACCTATGAAAGCTCTCGGGTTCAAAGTGCGCGAACGGGTCACTTATCGCGTTGATAATCTGAGCAATTTAGACGAACTGATTGCTTCTTTCTCAAAGAATAAACGCCGCCAATTGCAAAAAGCACTCAGCTTGCATACCGAGAGCAGCATGGACGGAGAGCAGTTCTATCGATTCCACACTCACTGTATGAAAGTAAGAGGTAAAAACATCAGTTACCCAAGAGAGTTTCTATTAGTATTGGAGAAGAAAGCCAGGCGTTTGGGGCAGTGCCGGTTCTTATCTATCTGCAATGCAGACGGACAAATCTACGCTGCCGCTTTCCTCGTTTGGGACAAAAACTACCTCTACTACCTTCTCCCAACCATGGACAACACTTACAACGATTCGGGAGCTGGTGCACTCTTGGCTTTGGAAGCCATGAAGTTAGCACGGGAGAAACATGTGCGTTTCGATTTCGAGGGCTCTATGAATAAAGGTATTGCGCGGCACTACAAGCAGTTTGGCAGCACTCCCACTCCCTATTATAGCGTAGAGAAATACTACAAACCACTCTTTCGCATACTAATTTGGATACAGAAATTACGCGAGTGGAAGATGAATAGATAATCACCATGAAAGTGCTTTACCTCACACCTTGGTATCCGTCTGAACAAGACCAGATGTCGGGACTCTTCGTGCAAAAGCATGTAGAGGCTGTCCGTGCACAAGGCGTAGATGTACGCGTCATCCATTCGCAAGGATGGAAAGACCTTTGGCAACAATGGAAGGAACTTAAGCGCACATGGGGATTACCCGATTTAGTGCAGCTCAATGTAATCCAAAAACAAGGATTCTTAGCCTTATGGCTAAAGATACGCCACAATATCCCTTACATCATCGTAGAGCATTGGAGTGGATACTTACCCGAAAACGGACAATTCATGCAGCAATCTGCTGCCAAAAGACGATTAGCACATTCTATTGCCAAGCATGCTTCGTGCCTTCTCACCGTCAGCCAGACACTCGAGAACGCCATGAAGCAATGCGGCATACAGGCATCGCAATGGGGACATGTAAATAATATTGTGGATGAGTTCTTTTACCAAGGCGTTAGGAGCAAGAAGTCAGGAGTCAGAACCCTATTACATGTTTCTTGTTTCGATGAACGAGCAAAGAACACCACTGCTTTATTACAAGGTTTCTCTGTGTTGTGTCAGCAACGCAAGGACATTCGTTTGGTAATGGTAGGTACAGGTGTGGATTGGCAAGCTGCGCAGCGCATAGCGAATGATTTACGCATTCCATCCGAGCGGATCGTATGGACAGGAGAACAAACGCCACAACAAGTATGCGAATGGATGTACCATTCAGACGCATTCGTGCTCACCAGCCGATATGAGACAGCAGGCATCGTACTGAGCGAAGCGGCATCAACGGGACTACCTATCCTATCCACGCCCGTTGGCATAGCCCCCCAACTCATCACACCACAAACAGGCATTCTCGTCAGTCAAGACGAAGCAAACGATTCCCATGCTTTAGCACAATACTTAGCACATATAGTAGAAATGGATATGTATCCATCTGCGGCGGAAGAGTACCGTTTTAGCACTGTTGGGAAACAACTCAAAGACATCTATGATAGCTGTTTGCATCGTAACATATAATCACGAATCGTTCATTGCCCAATGCATCGAGAGTGTATTGGAACAAGTATGCGACGAGCCCATCCGTATTTATATCGGTGATGACTCTTCTACGGATAGCACTTCTGCTATCTGCAAACAGTATGCTACAAAAGACAATAGCATTGCTTATTTCTACCGAGAAGCCAACATGGGCGTGGTAAATAATACCATCGCGCTCTATAGGCAGATTATGGCAGACGGTTGCGAGTATATAGCCATGCTTGATGGAGATGATTATTGGATAGACACACATAAGCTGCAACTACAAATCGACCACCTGCGCGCACACCCTGAATATGGGTTTATTCATAGTGCTGCTTACGAAGAAAACGACGGAAATTTATCATTACCACCACAAGCGCCACCAGTTGGTGATTTACGCTTGCGCTATAATCTTGTGGGTGCCAAACACACTAATTGCACCGTACTCTTCCGCACTTGTCTGTTAGACAAAGAAGTGCTATCCACTATCCAACAACAAGCATTCCCCGTATTGGACTATCCCCTCTACGGACTTTTAGCACAAAAGACACCTTTCGCTTTTCTCCCCACCCCTACAGCCGTGTGGCGCAACCACACATCCGTATCCAACCCAATAGGATTACGGAGATTTTCAGCATACAAAAGAGAGCGAATACGCATGTGGAGATGGTTGTGCAAAACATACCCAAGTTCGTTCCATTTTTCATCTTTTCAAGCTCGAATTTGGTATTTTAAGCAGATACTTAGCTTTTTTTTACAAAAAAACACACTTTTGTTTGCACATGCAAAAAAAAAGTAGTAATTTTGTAGCCGATTTGATTACTATGACCAAATAAAACACAATTATGCAAATAAAGAAATCACAACACGCTAGCCTTGAAGACAAGAAAATCATTTATGTCTTGATGGGCTTTGTTTTTGTTCTTAGTTTGTGCTACATGGCACTTGAGTGGACTGAGAAAGAGGTAACAAAGTACGAAGTAGTGGACGAAGACTTCCTTATCGAGGAAGAGGTTGAAATCCAGCAAACAACACAAGAGACTCCTCCCCCTCCTCCACCCCCAGCAGTACAAGAAGTAGAAGTGCTCAATGTGGTTGAGGACGATGTAGAGACTGAGTCTATCGAGATTAACACAGAGGATGACAAGGAAGAGGTAGTTATTGCAGCTCCTGTTGAGGCTCCTGAGGAAGAAGAGGAAGAAGAAGTTGTCTTCGTTGTGGTAGAGTCGATGCCTGAGTTCCCTGGCGGTCAGCAAGCACTCTTTAAGTACTTGGGTGACAATGTGAAGTATCCGGTGATTGCACAGGAGAACGGTATCCAAGGTCGTGTTATCTGCCAGTTTGTGGTTAACAAAGACGGTTCTATTGTGGATATCGAGGTCGTTCGCTCTGGTGGTGACCCATCTTTGGACAAAGAGGCAGTACGCGTCATCAAGTCCATGCCTAAATGGAAACCAGGTAAGCAGCGTGGTAAACCTGTACGCGTAAAATTCACATTGCCTGTCAACTTTAAGTTGCAATAAGAGCCGAGAGCTTTTGCAGTTAATGGAATTAACACAAAGAGATATAACCTATTGTAAGAATGTCGGCGCCAAAAGAGCCGACATTCTTCGTAAAGAACTCAATGTTCACACAGCGATGGACATGCTGCGTCAGTATCCGTATAAGTATATTGACCGCAGCCGTTTCTATCGAATAGCGGAGATTGAGGACGAGGACACCTATGTACAAATAGTAGGTGAAATAACCGAATGGCATACTATTGGCATCGGCAAAGCACAGCGACTGAGCGCTACATTCTTTGACGGCACACACCAATGTGAGTTAGTATGGTTCAAAGGCGTACAATATGTCAAACTGCAACGAGGCATCAAATACTTACTATTCGGCAAACCAAGCCGTTTCAACCATACCTATAACTTCGTTCATCCCGACCTTACGCCATGGGCAAAAGTGACGCCCGAGATGACCCAAGGACTTGAACCCAGTTATAACACCACGGAGAAGATGAAGCGCGTCAACCTCAATTCCAAGGCGATACGCTCTATCATAGCCGAACTGATTCCCGACCTGCGCAAAGGTATTCCAGACATCATTGGCATGGATGTGCTGCAGAAGTACCGCCTAATGTCACTCACGGAAGCGCTTGCCAATGTGCATTTTCCTGCCAATACGCAAGCAATGCAGAATGCACGCGCGCGACTCAAATTCGAAGAGCTATTCTATATCCAACTTCAGATCTTACGCCAAATGAAACGGCGCGAGATGAATACAGGTTTCACAATGCCTACCGTGGGCAGTCGTTTTCATGGACTATACCAAGCCTTACCTTTCGAACTCACCAATGCCCAAAAGCGTGTGATACGCGAGATACATGCTGACCTCAAGTCGGGTAAGCAGATGAATCGTCTGCTACAGGGCGATGTAGGGTCAGGCAAGACTTTAGTGGCATTACTATGTTGCTTATTGGCTGTGGACAATGGCTATCAAGCATGCATCATGACACCTACAGAGATTCTCGCTAATCAGCACTATGAGACACTTAAGTCTTTTTTGGCACCATTAGGCGACGCAGTACATATTTCCCTTCTCACGGGTTCCACCACCTCCAAGCAGCGTGTTCCTATCCACCAAGGATTGATGAACGGCACCATACATATATTAATAGGTACGCACGCGTTAATAGAGGACAATGTGCAGTGGAGCAATTTAGGGCTCGTCATCATCGATGAGCAGCACCGCTTTGGGGTGGCACAGCGCGCCAAACTATGGAGCAAGAACACCCTACCTCCTCATATCCTCGTCATGACAGCCACACCCATCCCTCGCACTTTAGCCATGACTGTCTATGGCGACCTGCGCGTGAGTGTCATAGACGAACTGCCGCCCGGTCGTAAACCCGTACAGACATT
>JAZNQB010000218.1:0-3177 GCA_045589995.1 Paludibacteraceae bacterium | reverse complement strand
TCTTCCTAAGACCGCTTGGCCTCCGACTTGTGCGTTGTACTTGTTCTTTATCAACTGCGTGTTTATTGCGCTTGCTACCTTTCTTGCAGTCAAGTATCTTCGTTTTCCGTTGGTGGCGGAGAAAGAAGGACGTTTCTCGCGCGGAGTAATCAGTTACGGCATACTCATCTTGGTTGTGCTGGTGCCCAGTTTGTTCACAGGCTATAAGATTACCAACGAGAACACATTCACCAAGAACGCCCGCCATTTCATAAAGGAGAACCAAGCCATCGGCGGGACTTATATCTATGATTACGCCGTTGACTTCCAGCACAAGCCCTATATGCTCACGCTGAGTTTGGCAGGTGAGTCGCTCTCGAACGAATCGCGTGCTCTACTCTACTCCAACGCCGAGAAACACGGTATCTCTCATTCTCAGATTCTCTTCAAGGAGGATGCCACTATTGAAGTACGGCGTCTCAACGAGACGGAGGTCATGCGCGACTGGCTGGCCTCGACCGAGGCACAACTACGGCAACGAGATGATTCTATCCGTACATTGCGAGCCGAGTTAGCGAGATACGAGGCACTTATTCTTCCTTCCAAACAGATAGACGAGGAGTTGCGTGCCCAATACCCTGATATTACGGATGTTACCTTAGCCCGATCTGATTCGTCCGTCATTCTTCTGCTGCGTGCCATCCCCGAAAAGATGGAGTCTAAGGAGGAAAAGCGGATTGCCGACTGGCTGTCCGTCCGGCTTCAAGTCCCAGCCGTCCGAGTAATCATAGAAAAGTCCACCGGTCAATGAGAAAGAGACTGATTCCCTGCAAAATAGTCCTTTTGCTTGCGTATGTCAAAAAAAAGCATTATCTTTGCAAGCCCATTTGCAAGAACAAAATTATGAGAAACAAATATCTACAAACGCCGGTCATACTTTGCGTTCTTTTCCTGACCGCATGTCATCACGGCCGGACGTATTTTCCCAAGGACCTGAATCCGCAACCGATTAAGGTCGTACGGTTTGACAAGGCCGTGATGGATGTACAAAGGGATGATGTACGATGTACAAAGGAGCATATCCGGGCGTTGTATGACCAGTATCCCGAGTTCATGCCGTTGTGGGTGGAGGATATTTTAGGTATTCCGAGTAGCGACACAGCGTACTTGGAGCAGCAGTTGCCGCTGTTCCTCAATGACACCGTTTACGGGTTCAAGGAGACCAATGCCCTTGAGCAAGAAGTTTTTGCGGATGTGAGTGATATTGAGGAATCGCTTTCTACGGCCTTTTCGCGCATTCTGTGGCTATTTCCCGAGTTGGAGGTGCCAAGCCTTTATTTGTTCATTTCGGGTTTCCAGACACCGATTTATTTCTCGGATGAAATCATTGGAATAGGCGGGGATATGTATCTCGGGAGCGAATACGAATATTACAACCGTGTGGTCTATGAGTATCAGAAACAGACCATGCGCCCTGAGTGTATTCCTGTAGATATAGTGAGTGCTTACCTATTTAGAAATATACCTTATACGGCTACAAAGATTCGCTTGCTTGACCAAATGATGTACCGTGGTAAAGTGATGTATCTCACTTCCCTACTCTTTCCGGAAGTTGCTGATTATGAGGTGATGGGGTATAGTGAGGAACAATGGGACTGGTGTCTTAAGCATGAACAAGCTATCTGGCATTTGGTGATGGATAAGCGTGATCTTTTCAAAACGGAGAGTCTGGTGTTAACCAGTTATCTGAACGATGGTCCTTTCACTTCAGAGGTGTCCCAAGATGCTCCTGGTCGCTTGGGTATATGGTTAGGTTGGCGTATTGTGGAGAGTTACATGGAGCACAACGAAACCGTCACTTTGCAAGAACTGATGGCTGAACCCGACGCACAGAAGATATTAGAAGATAGTTATTATAAACCATAATTTACCTCACTCCGTTGTATTTTTATCCTATTTTTATTATTTTTGTCTAAATAAAAAATCTCACTACTTATTACTCACTACTCTTTTATCTATTTCGTCTAGTACGGCTAGATAGGCTAATTAGACTAATTTGTCTAAAAATCTAGAGCTCTGGATATATACCCCCTAGCAATAGGATTGCTGTTTTTGAAGCGTAGTGCTTTTTTAGTTGTATCCGTCGTATCATTTACGCACAAAACACGGAGAATACTGCCTGCGAACAGAAAATCCCATCCCTAAATGCAAATGAGTTTCTTACTCTGCTACGCTCAATTATTTTTGTAATATACAAAAATTTTGCATATATCGAATATTTTTTGTACCTTTGCACCCAAAATTATATAATGGGGATTATGCGCCCGACTATCGCGAATAAGAACAACTCCAACCGTCGTTACATCACCGCCCATCCCTCCACCGAGCGATGAGCGGGACAAGACCGAGAGATGACCGAGACACAAAATCGCGAATAGATAACCAGAAGAAAAGAAAACTACTACAATGAATAACGAGAACCAAAACATTGAGTACAAAGAGTCTTGGCGTGACGAGTATGTCAAGTGGCTATGCGGCTTTGCCAATGCCCAAGGCGGAAAACTCTATATCGGCATAAACGACAAAGGCGAAGTGTGCGGTGTGGAGAATGCCCACAAGTTGTCTGAAGATATACCGAACAAAGTTGTTTCTTTCTTGGGCATTGTAGCAGAAGTTTATCTCATGTCGGTAGTTCTGTCGGTAGTGATGTCACTAGTTCTGTCATTAGTTTGTCACCAGTCAAACTGACTGAAAGACAGCAGAATATGCTTGAATTGATAAGAAAGAATCCATTCATCTCTGCGCAACAAATGTCGGTAGTTTTGTCGGTAGTTAAGAGAACTATAGAACGTGACCTTGCAGACCTGCAAAAGAAGGGTATTCTAATCCGCGAAGGTAACACCAGCGCAGGTCACTGGGAGATAATTGAAAAATAGCATCATCTGTCCCCACCGACCGATGAACGACTCCAACCGAGAGATGACCGAGACACAAAAAAACAGCCGTCCGAATCGAAAATCTATGATTTTCATTGCATATATCCGAAAAAAGTAGTACCTTTGCACGCAAATTTAGTCAAAAGCATCTAGCACACAAGAAAAAAGCGCACCAAATTCGTAATTATATGGGGCTCGTACTTGATTACATTAGGAAACACTCAGACGGTCGAGTAGAAACATACGACACCGTTAAGTACAC
>JAZNQB010000217.1:0-3657 GCA_045589995.1 Paludibacteraceae bacterium | reverse complement strand
ATTCTTAACGATACCCTCGAGAACTTGTCCTTTTTCGAGTTTAGCAACAATCTCTTGTTTTTGTGCCTCGAGTTCAGCCTCAATAAGTGCTTTGTGGCTAACTACTACATTACGGAAGTCAGGATTGAGCTTAACAATCTTGAACTCCATTGTTTTGCCAACGAGCACATCGTAGTCGCGAACTGGCTTCACATCGATTTGGCTGCCTGGGAGGAATGCCTCCATACCCAATACATCAACGATCATACCGCCTTTAGAGCGCCATTTGATGTAACCGGTAACAATCTCACCATTGTCGTAAGCCTCGTTAACGCGATCCCAAGCACGGGAAGCACGAGCCTCTTTGTGAGAAAGAACCAATTGACCTTTTTTGTCTTCCTGACTCTGGATGTACACTTCTACTTTGTCACCAGCCTTGAGCTCAGGGTTGTAGCGGAACTCAGCAGCCGGAACGATACCGTCTGATTTGTAGCCTACATTAACAACAACCTCGCGTTTGTTGATAGACATAACTGTACCCTCAACCACCTCGTTATCCTTGATGGCATTCAGAGTGTCATTGTACTTTTGGGTTTCTACTTCGTTTTTTGTGCCTTGCTGTTGCGCTTCATAGGCATCCCAGTCGAAGTTCTGGAGTGATAAATTTTCTGCCATAGTGGTAGATAAAATGGGAATTAAAAACTCCAAATCATGATGGATATTTCCAGATTCCCGTTAAAGGGTTAAACATTTAATAAGCCTTTTTCCACAGAAAAAGCGCGCAAAGGTTCAAAAATATTTTGATATATGCAAAATTTTTAGTAATTTTGTCCTCGATTTGCAGAAATAAACTAAATTTAATATAAAATGGCTAAACATAGATGGACATTTGCCAGCATAGGCAATGTAACACGCGTGAGCATTCAGTCTGGTGAGGATATCCGCCATTTGGGCGAGTTGGACAAAAAAAAATGGACAGTGCTTTCATGCCCCACTTCCGGTTTGGAGATAAGTGATGAGTCACTTAAATTGATGGATGTGGACGGCGATGGTATATTACGTATCAAGGATGTAGTGGCGACTGCCGATTGGCTGTGTGCAACCTTAGTGAAACCAGATAGTTTATTGAGAAATACAGATACTATAGCAATAGACAATATAGCGGACGAGTCTATAGTGGCTGTGGCTAAAAAAGTTCAGCCGGAGGGCAACACCATTTCTTTGGAGGATGTAGATGCTGCCATTGCTGCTATCTCTGTGGACGCTCAGCCTATTCCCGAGGCTCCTCTGGCTGCTAATGTGATTACAGCTTATAAGGCAAAGAGCGCAGAGTATGCCGCTTATTTTGAGCAGGAGAAGCTGCAGAAATTAGGATTGGCCACTATTGCGGAGGATGCAGCCAAGCCAGGTATGACAGAGAAGAAATTCCTTGAGATGGGAGCACAGATAGCAGAGTGGGAGGCAGCAAAAGTGGCTGTAGAGGGAGCTAATACCGCAGCGCTGGCGGCAGCCAAAGCAGAGTATGCACCGCTGCGCAAACTGCTGTTGCTGCATCGTGATTTTTACCGTTTGCTGCGTAATTTTGTTTCATTAGAGGACTTCTATTGCAAGAAAGCCACTGCTTCTTTCCAATGCGGTACGCTCATTATTGATCAGCGCGTATGCCATTTGTGCATCCGTGTGACCGATATGGGTAAGCATGCCCTGCAAGCTCCGCAATCGGGTATATATCTCATTTACTGTGATTGTGAGTCCAAGAAAATGGGGCAGAAAATGCAGATTGTAGCAGCCATGACACAAGGTGATGTGAATAACCTGAGTGTGGGTAAGAATGCGGTATTCTATGACAATGCAGGCAATGATTATAATGCTACAGTGACTAAGATTATAGATAACCCGATATCCGTCCTTCAGGCTTTCTGGACTCCTTATCGCAAATTAGGAGACTGGATTACAGAAAAAATCAACAAGTCAGCCGCAGAAAAAGATGCGAAGATAATGACGGATGTGACTACCAAGTTAGATGCCAAAACAGCAGCAGGTTCGGAGGCTGCAAAGCCGGCACAGGCATTTGATATCGCTAAGTTCGCCGGTATATTCGCAGCTATTGGTATGGCATTCGGTATGATAGGTACGGCATTGGCATCCTTGGCAAGCGGTTTGGCTGCATTGAAATGGTGGCAGTTGATACTTGTTTTTGTGGGCATATTGCTTGTTATCAGTGGTCCGAGCATGGTGATGGCATGGATGAAACTGCGCCGTCGTAACCTCGCTCCGGTGCTCAATGCGAATGGATGGGCTGTCAATGCCGATGCACTTATCTCCGTGCTCTTTGGTACTACGCTGACAGAGCAAGTGAAGTATCCGATTGTGAAAGATCCGTTAGCACGCAAGAAGCAGCATATGAAACCATGGCAGGCTACGATAGTGACCGTAGTGAGTCTATTGCTCATGGCATTGGCTATTTATGGTGTGTATAAATATATAAATCGTTCTATAGAATCAGAGCAACCAGCAGAAGTAGTCATCGCTGCTGATACAATAGTAGCAGTAGAGGAGGTGATTGAATGAATAGAGTAGTGCTAACCTTATTGGTATTGGTTTGTTTTGTTTGCTCGGTATCGGCTGAGCAAGAGTTGTTGTCTATCGTATCATCGGAGGTATCGGTATCAGAAGATAGTCTGTCGCAAGTGGGCGAGGGTGATGAGTTGATGGATATGGATGATGTGGAGGTAGGTTCGTCCTGCGTAGGGCAATGGATGACCAATCATTATGCAAATGATACTCTTTTCTTATCTTGTGATCAAGAGTCGCTTCCCTATAAGATTGTTGTTCGCACCGCCAATGGTGATGTGGTGTATCGTTTGTCGCCGCAGTTTGTATTGGGTGACACATCATCGTTGATGCTTCATCATCCAGCAGATAGTATTTACCATAATCTATGGACAAATATGCATATCAATCCTTATGGTAATATGTTTGATTCGCTGACGGAGGATGTGCATATTCCTATGGCTGGTTTTACCCTTCCGGCGCCCGGATATATCACGAGCAAGTATGGTTGGCGTCGCTATCGCATGCACAAAGGGACGGATATTAAGGTGCAGACAGGTGATTCTATTCATGCAGCTTGGGGTGGTCAGGTGCGTATAGTAGGTTGGGACCCTCGTGGTTATGGCTATTATGTGGTGCTCCGTCATGATAATGGATTGGAGACTATTTATGGCCATTTGAGCCGTCCATTAGTGGATGAGTATGATAAGATTTTTCCGGGTGATGTGATTGGATTGGGAGGTAATACAGGTCGCTCAACAGGTAGCCACTTGCATTTCGAGGTGCGTTATTTGGGTTATGCACTTAATCCTGAGTCCATTATTGATTTTGCGAATGGCAGATTGGTGAATGAAGAGGAGTATGTGATAGGCATCAAAGCCATCAAGCAGAAGAAGGCCGAAGAGGCAGCTATGCGCTGGCATAAAGTGAGGTCAGGTGATACGCTTTCGGGCATAGCCCGTAAATATGGCACCACGGTAAAGCGCTTATGTCAGCTCAATAAGATTAAGGAGACGAAGATACTACAGATAGGTCAGAAGTTGCGTGTGCGATAGGCTATTCGTGATGGTAAGGTTCGCCTCGTAAGATAGTCATAGCGCGGTATAGTTGTTCTACGAATAGGAG
>JAZNQB010000216.1:0-8002 GCA_045589995.1 Paludibacteraceae bacterium | reverse complement strand
TATAGCTATTTTTTTTCTCTGCGTGACAGAGAAAAGGCAGGCAAGAGAACACTAATATGGCACATAATAACTTTTTCACGCTGCAAAGTTACAACAATTCTTGCATATTTCCAAAAAAAAATGTAACTTTGCGCCAAATTTTAGAATTATGGAAAGTACAGAACTTAAAAAACTTATTGCCATTTGGTTTGAGGAGGATATCCGTGATGGTGATCACACTTCACTCAGTTGCATTCCTGCCACTGAGATGGGTTGCCAGCAGTTGATAATAAAAGAAGAAGGTATATTAGCAGGCGTAGAGGTGGCGAAAGCTATCATCAATTATTTTGACCCTGAATGCCGCATGGAGCAGTTCTTGGCTGATGGCGCTGCGGTCAAGCCAGGTGATGTGGCTTTTAAGGTGTATGGCAAGGAGCTGAGTCTCTTGCAGATAGAGCGCACGATGCTCAATATCATGCAGCGCATGTCTGGCGTAGCTACTACGGCGCATAAGTATCAATCGCTCATTGCTGATACGAAGTGCCATGTATTGGATACGCGTAAGACGACGCCGGGCTTGCGTTATCTGGAGAAAGAGGCGGTGGCTATCGGCGGGGGTATGAATCACCGCATTGGTTTATTTGATATGATTTTGCTCAAGGATAATCATGTGGATTTCGCCGGAGGTATCACCAATGCTTTGGAGCGTGCGCGTGACTATTGTGCGCAGAAAGGTAAGGACCTGCGAATCGAAATAGAAGTGCGCAATACTGATGAAATCAATGAGGCATTGGCTACGCATATTCCAGATCGTATTATGCTTGATAATTTTACTCCCGAGCGTACTAAAGCGGCAGTGCAGCTTATTCGTCAGTGGACGGAGCAGAATGGCAAGTATATTGAGATTGAGTCTTCGGGTGGCATCACCATCGATACGCTGCGTGATTACGCACTCTGCGGTGTGGATTTTGTATCCGTAGGCGCACTCACGCACAGCGTGAAGAGCTTGGATATGAGTTTCAAAGCGGTAAAATAATCGGACTTCAGTTAAGATAAGAACAAATCTCGTCCGCCAGTTCGGAGATTGACCGAGACCCATCGTTGATTAAGACGATGGGTTTTTGTGTGCGTTGGGCTATGTATGTAGTGGCTTGCTGAGAACGCATGCGCGCGCGTACCTTTTTTATATTATCTGCCGAGGCAATGCCTTGCCAGTCGCGAGACAAGGTGCGCGCCAAACGAAGTTCTTCCGGGGCGTCAATCCAAAAGACCAAATCGCATAATTGGTCCATTCCTGATTCGTACAAAATAGCTGACTCCACTATTAGTGCACCGCGTTCTCTATCTGTCTGAGCGACCGCGAGTATATCTTGAGCCACGGCAGGATGAACGATGGCATTCAGCTGCTGTAAGAGAGCAGGTTCAGCAAACACCCGTTGAGCTACATAGGCGGTGTTGTATTGTGTGCCGCAGAATGCCTCCGCTCCTAATAGGTCTATGATGGCTTGCTGCACACTGCTATCGGTGGCGATGATGTGCTTGGCTTCTTGGTCACAATCATAAATCCTGTGCCCGCGTTGTGCGAGTGCGCTCACAATAGTGGATTTACCACTACCAATACCGCCTGTGATACCAATGATATATGTGCGCTGCGTATCCATGATTAGAATTGGAAGTAGATAAATGGTTGTGCCTCGGATGTGACAAACTGATAAATGATTATGATGGCAGTCATAACGCAGAAAACCATCACCCATAATGGCAAAGCTGCAAAAGTGAGCCGATAATATCGTTTCCAGCGAGTGGGTAACCAGTGGATGAGCATACCTATTACAAACATCGCTACTACCCATCGGTATTCGTATAGAAACTCAGGGATGATAGCATTATTCCATGCGCCACCCATCTGATGTATCATATTCGTTGCTGTTTCCCATGCCTCTTCATTGGCGGTCTTAGGGTCCAGATTACTACTACTGCGGAAAAAGAGTCGCGTGAAAGTGATGAAAGTGAATGTCTGCGCGATGGCCCATGCAGTGGCTATTCCTTCAGTAATCTTTTTCCATGTACGATGAAGTGTCATGCGCTGTGTGCACAGCCAATATACATAGCGGATAGCTGTTCCGGCACAGACGATGCTTGCCCATACGGCGAATAGTTGCCAAGCGGGAAGAGGGTAGTGGTGATTGATAATCCATAAGGAGGCAGTGAGTAATGCCATACATGCCATACGCATATGCCAACCCATCTCGCGCCAGAACTTATTGACAATCATACCAATGCCGTTTATTCCGCCCCAAATGGTGAAGTTCCAACTTGCGCCATGCCACAAGCCACCTAATACTTGTGTGATGAAGGAGTTGAGATTGGAATAGAGCAGTTTGCGCTGCAAGGGGCGATAGCGCGACACGATGACAATAATCAGGGTGATAGCAGCTATAATACCCACTACCCACCAACTGCCTGTTAGTGCAGTACATACGATACCTATTACCGTCAACCAAAAGAAAGTGCCAAAACCAATACGCCTATTGCCGCCTAATGGGATATATAGGTAACTCTTGAGCCATCTGCCGAGTGACATATGCCAGCGACGCCAAAACTCTTGCGGGTTTTGCGATTTATAAGGCGAGTCGAAGTTCATCGGCAGATAGAATCCCATGAGCATTGCCACACCTATCGCTATGTCTGTATATCCCGAGAAATCTGCATATACTTGGAGCGAGTAGGCAAAGAGGGCAAATAAATTCTCAAAACCAGAGAAAAGGAGTGGGTTGTCAAACACACGGTCAATGAGATTGATAGCCAGAAAATCGGACATGATAATTTTCTTCGCCAATCCATTTAGTATCCAGAATACAGCCAAGCCGAAGAGTCGCCGGCTGAGGCGGAATGGTTTGTATAGCTGCGGAATGAACTCCTCCGCGCGCACAATAGGTCCAGCCACTAACTGCGGGAAGAAGGATACATAGAACCCAAAATCCAATATGTTGCGTACAGGTTGAATCCTTTTTCGATAGACATCTGTGGTATAGGAAATGACTTGGAAAATATAGAATGATATACCTACAGGCAGAATAATCTTATCCACATCAAAGCGTCCGGATTGACTAAATCCATTGCCTATGTATGCAAAAATATCAAATACCTCAAACTGACTGCCGAAGAGGTCATTCACCATGGAGGTGAAGAAATATGCATACTTGAAATACACCAGCAGTCCCAAGTCAATGGCGATGGATAGGCATAACCAACTCAGTCTGCGTTTGGGCGAGGTGTTTTGTGTTATGCGCTGCGCTATCAGCCAGTCGCTAACTGTGATGAATGCTAATATGATGAGGAATAGTCCGCTCGTTTTGTAGTAGAAGAACCAACTGACAAACATCAGATACACATTACGCATATGCATTCTGCGCGTGCTGTCAGCGGCTTTCGTGCCATTCATTATCAAGGCAAAGAGTGCATATACCAATGCGAAGAATGCCCAGAAATAGAATTGTGTGAATAACAATGGAGACTCTGAGTTGAAGGCAAATATGTGCTCTAATATATTCATTCCTCCACCTCCTTTGTGATTTCGTCCGTTGTACTTTGTACTTCGTAGCTTTGTATTTCGTCGCTTTGTGCCTTCTCAACGAGCCATTCTGCCACGGCATTACCTGCCTTGCGTGCACCACTGCGCATGAAGTGTATGCCATCCGAACTGGCGAGTCCAATCTCTTTCCAGCGTGCCATACTGCCGTTACCTCCCATCCAGCGGAAGAGGCTGAAATAAGCTATCTGTTCCTCCAATGCCATTTTGTGGAGCAAACGGTCCATAAAGGAAACCATTGGGTAACTCTGTTCTACGCCATTGATAGTGGTGAGCATGTCGCTCGGCCCGATAAATAGAATGCTGGCATGTGGTGCGCAGGATTGGATATAACGCACTTGTTGGCGCAGACCGCGAACAATACTCTCTATAGTGGTGGGCTTTTCATTGAATGGAATGGCATTGCCACCGAACTGCATGATGATGAGCGTCACATTTTCGTTGCGGTAGAATTGGCTCAGTTGGGTGGAGTCTATCTTGGTGAATACCAGTCCCAAGCATCCACGCATAGGTATATTATCCACTATAATACCTGTAGATGACTCTTGTGAGATGCCATATACAGCACCCTTGCCTTGCAGGTGAATGGTGTCGCCGTACTGCTCATAATGGATAGTGCTGTCTGCTAATACTTGCACTCGGCTATATTGTAGTAGGCTATCCAAGGGGGTGCAGATAGCAGTTATCTCTTCGCTTCCGCTCACTATGCTGTCATTCATGAGTGCCACTTGTCCCATAGGTCCGTATAAACCATCTGCGCGTTGCATGCGTTTAGGACCATAAACGAGGTATCTCTGCGGTCCTTGCTGCGGCGTGATTGTACGCCCATTCATCTGTAGTGTCTGTTTGACCGAACGGCTGGGTATGGTCTGTGCTAAAGGCATGAGTCCCACACCCGAACCACCAAATCTATCCTGCAGCACTTTGCGTATCTGCGAACTCATGCGGTCTTCTTCTATCTGACTATCGCCGTAGTGTACTACACGCACTTTGCGTTCGCTGGCTTGAGCAAGCGAGGCGTAGAAAGAGCGCAGAAAAAGACGGCTGTCGGTGGTGGAATCTACATGAACGGTAGGCACTATGATGGGTTGAACGGTAGGAACAGATAGCCCGGATGAGTCAGGCGGCAGAGCGGTGGTGTCTATCACTAAGGTGTCTGTCTCTATGCGGAGTTCTCCAGTGTGTGTCGTACCCATCACTTCGGCGAAAGTGGGCCACTTGAGCTCTTTATCTCCAAGCACAAGACGCCCGGGCAGCACAAAACAGAGCGCCGCCAAACAGGCCATCACACAGGCTATGAAAATAAGAACATGATAGGTACGCATAGTGAGGTAGGGAGTTTATTTTTTCCAGAGTACGCGGCTGAATAATAGTAGCACGGTGAAAATCTCGAGACGCCCGATGAGCATCACGATAGTGGCAATCCACTTGGCTAACATAGGGAAGTCGGCATAATGCCCGTCAGGACCAAACTGCCCTAATGCCACACCTACATTACCTATCATCGAGACAGCCACACTAAGCGCCTCGTTGAAACCTATACCGCAGGCACAGAAACACACTGCCGCCACCATGATGATGAGTATGTAGAAGAACATGAATGCCATCACATTACTGGTAGTCTGCTCACTGACGGTGCGGTTGTTAAAGCGCACAGGAATGACGGCGTTAGGATGTATGCGTCGTTTGATTTCTGTAAAGGCAGACTTGGCAAAAATACCGATACGCACCCATTTGATACCTCCGGCAGTAGAACCGCTGGCACCGCCGGGCACCATCAAAAAGAAGATGATGAGCCAGAGAACAGGCGGCCATATCATATAGTCTGCAGCCGCAAAACCGGTACTGGTAATCATCGAGATAGATGTGAATAGACCTGTGCGAAGCGACTTGCCGGCGAGGGTGAACCAATCGTACCAATGAGTAATCCATTCATTGTCCGTTTGTGCGAACCATGCGAAAAGACCGATAGCGAGGGCTATACCTACAATGAGGCAACTGCCTACATACCAATGGGTCTCCTCGTCGCGTATTAAGCGCTGTGGCTTGCCGCGGAAGAGATAGATGAGTTGGGTGAAGTTGATACCCGATAGGAGCATAAAAATGCTGATTATCCATTGGATGGCAGCACCGTCGTACATGACGCTTGTATTGCGTGTGGAGAAGCCACCTGTAGAGATGGTACTCATCGCGTGGCAGATGGCATCGAAGTTCGTCATACCGAAAAGGGACAATAATGCTCCTTCCGTGATGGTCAGTAGAATATATGTGAGCCACATTTGTTTGGCGGTGTCGGCGATACGCGGACTGAGTTTCTCATAACTCACACCGGTCACTTCAGCGCTATAGAGCTGCATGCCGCCCAGTCCGAATAGCGGTAGTATAGCCACGCTGAGCACGATGATTCCCATACCTCCTATCCATTGCGTGAGGGCGCGCCAGAGCAGCACAGAGCGCGTCATAGAAGTGACATCCGCAATGACGGTAGAGCCTGTGGTGGTAAATCCTGCCATCGTCTCATACCATGCATCGGTGAGGGAGGGCAGTGCGCCACTCAGCCAATAAGGGAGCATGCCAAAGATGGAATAGACGAGCCAGATGGTAGCTACTATCACATAGCCCTCTCGTTCGCTCACACGCCGTTCGGCTTTGCGACCGCCGAGCAGCATCCACCAACTACTAAACCAAGTAATAGCAGACGCCACTATCCACGCGCCCATATCGGGCTCGTTATACCACCATGCGGCAAAGGTGGGAATGAGCATGAAGAGTGCTTCGAGTGTGGTGAGCACTCCCATCGTCTTGAATATAAGTCGCCAGTTGAAGGTACGTGTCATGTGAAGAAGCGTTCAAGTTTGCGTATTACATGATTTTTGCAGAAGAGAACTACGAGGTCGCCGGCAATAATATTGGTCTCGCCGTTTACTAATATTCCTTCTCCTGCGCGTACTATACCGCCTATGTTTACATCGCTCGGCAGGTTGAGATTTTTCACTTTGTTTTTGGTGACGAGGCTGCCCTCTTTGGCGTAGAATTCCATTATCTCTGCGTCGGCGCTGGTGAGGTTGTGTACACCGCGCACGCTGGAGTCAAGGAGCATTTGGTAAATATAGCTTGCGGCAATGGTCTTCTTGTTCAGCACGGTGCCTATATCCAGTCCTTCTGCCATAGGAATATAATCGATATTTTCTATCTCAGCGATGGTCTTGCGTACACCGAATCGTTTTGCGGCGAGGCATGCGAAGATATTTGCTTCGCTGCTGTCTGTGACAGCTACGAAAGCGTCCGCATCTTGAATACCTTCTTCGCGTAGCACATTCATATCGCTACCATCAGCATTGATGATAAGCGCGTCAGGCACTTTTTCGCTGAAGAGGGTGCATAGTTGACGGTCTTTTTCTAATATTTTGACATCCACTTCGCCCACTAATTCCATAGCTGCTTTGCGTGCGATGCGTCCGCCGCCGAAGAAGATAACATTTTTGATTTCTCGCTTCGACTTACCTAATTCCTCGCGCATGAATTCCATATTCTCGTTGGAGCAAACGCAATAAACCATATCTCCTTCCTCCACGGTGTCTTGTCCGCGTGGGATGAGGGTCTCTTGTCCGCGTTTGATGGCCACGATACGGTATTTGCCGTGGTTGTATATACCTGATGCAAAACTCTGTCCAATCACTTTAGCGTTTGCGCGTATCTTGACGATGCATAGTTCCAATGCGCCTTGGCAGAGATGTAAGTGGTATCTCATCCAATTGGTGCGCAATGCCTCTTCTATCTCGTTGGCTGCGAGCACTTCGGGGTAGATGAGGTGGTTGAGTCCCATTTTCTCGAAGAATACTTTGTTTTCCGGTAGCAAGTATTCATAGTTGTCTATTCGCGCTAAGGTGCGCTTGGCTCCGAGTGAATTGGCTATCAGACAAGCTGTCATGTTCTCCGCCTCGTTGGGCGTGACGGAGATGAAGAGGTCGCAATCAGCAACGCCTATCTCTTGCAAGTCGTGAATAGAGGTAGGGTTGCCTACTTTGGTGAGCAAGTCGTAGTTGGCGCTCAGGTCACCGAGGCGTTCGTTGCTCTCGTCGAGCAGACTGATTTCCATGTTTTCGCGGCTGAGCAGTTTGGCAAGGTGTGTGCCTACTTCTCCAGCGCCTGCAATAATGATTCGCATAATCCTTCCTTATCTAAGTTGAGTAAGTGGTATAATTCTTTGGTTGAACCATGTTCTACGAACTGGTCATTGACGCCCAAGCGTATAATGTGTGGGTGGTAGTTATGGTCGCTCATCCATTCGAGCACGGCGCTGCCCATTCCTCCTGCTAAGATACCATCTTCGGCGGTGACGATAGTGCTATATTGCTTGCCTATCTCGTGCAGCATCTCCTCGTCTAATGGCTTGAGCCATCTGAGGTCATAGTGTGCAATTTGACATCT
>JAZNQB010000215.1:0-15299 GCA_045589995.1 Paludibacteraceae bacterium | reverse complement strand
AACCTTCAGGTCCTTCACATACCCGATGACTTGTCCGCGCTCGTGCTGATAAAGCAGTACAGGGTTTCGGCAGTACTGCTCGACATTCATGCCCGATGTCAGCACGCGCGTCCCGTAACTGTTCAGGCTGTCGTTTGAAATTCGTACTCGTTTGCTCATAATATTTATTTTTCAAATAAATGGGAAAGGGCGTTTTTGCCCGTTTGCGATGCAATATTAGCCCCTCTTTTTCACCCCACCAAAAATGTATGAAATGGTTGCACACTTCTATGAAACCATTGCACACTATTTTGGCAAACCCACTGAAACACTGCAATTTTGCAGCAGTTGTTCAACTTTTAACTTTTCATATATGACAAAGGCAGATATTGAAAAAAAGAAATCATTGGCACGTTCTCTTTACCTCGCCGGTATGGAGCAGATTGAGATTTCAGAGAAGGTAGAGATCTCACGTACCACATTGTCAAAGTGGTGTAATGCCGATGGATGGAAGGAGGCGAGAGCTGCTAAGCAGATTACTCGCCCTGAGTTGGTAAACAAGCTGCTTCTTACCATTGACACTCTCATTACACAAGTAAACGAATCTAAAGACCCGACATCCATAGCCGGGCTGGGTGACAAACTCGCCAAGCTCTCGTCTGTTATCGAAAAACTGGATAAGAAGGCAAATGTAGTGGACGCTATCGAGGTTTTTATGGCATTCTCAAAATGGTTGGAGTATCGTGCTACTATCGACCCTACCGTAACACCGGAACTCATTAAGACTATCAATAAGTTTCAGGATTTGTATCTTACCGAACAGATGGGTATTAAATAGGGAGTATTTGTATGGCTACACAATTAGAGAAAAAATTGGCTTATGAACGGTGGAAAGAACACTGTAAAGAGGTTCAATCGCTAACAGAGCTTTCTTCTCTGGCAAACGAAACTCCTGCACAGAAGAATAAGCGTATAGCCCGTCTGCAAAAGGATTATGCAGCATTCTGCGAATATTACTTTCCACACTTTCTTACACTCCGGGACCAAACTTCCGGAGAGGTGCTGCGTACCGTTCACAATGCACCATTCCATAATGCAGCTGCTCTCAAGGTAAAGAACACCCCGAACCTCAAGGCTGTATTCAAGTGGCCTCGTGGCCATGCAAAATCTACCCATTTCGACATATTCCTACCACTTTGGTTGATATTCCAACCCAAACGACTCATTAACTTTATGGTTGTTGTGGGTAAAAGCGAAGATAGCGCAAAGCGTCTCCTTTCCGACATACAAGCCGAGTTGGAATTCAACCAACGCATCATTGCAGACTTCGGGGGGCAGAAAAACCTCGGACACTGGCAAGAAGGTGAATTCACATCGCAATCAGGAGTTAATTTCCTTGCCTGCGGTCGTGGACAGTCTCCTCGTGGTTTGAGAGAACGAGAATCCCGTCCGGACTATATCGTCATCGATGACTTGGACGATGACGAACTTTGTCGTAATGAAAAACGTGTGAAGGAGCTTACCGACTGGGTAAAGGAAGCTCTATTCGGTGCTCTCGATGTGGGACGAGGTCGCTTCATTATGGTGGGGAACCTCATATCCAAAACATCTGTATTGGCTAACATCGCTGCATCAAGAGGCGTACATGTGTCCGAGATCAAGGCGGTGGGTAAGGATGGTGAGCCTGTATGGAAAGAGAAGTGGACCAAAGAGGAAGCACAAGACTATGCTGACTTCGTGGGCTATCGTGCTTGGCAAAAGGAGATGATGCACAACCCTATCAAGGACGGAACGATATTCCGCCATGAGTGGATACGCTACAAGAAGGTACTGCCTCTCCACAAGTATGAAATGCTTGTTTGTTACACCGACCCCTCTTTCAAATCGACAACATCGAACGACTACAAGGCTTCACGCCTTTGGGGTAAGATTGGTAACGAACTTCATCTGATAGACTGCTATGTCCGTCAGGATACCGTTTCGGGTATGGTGCGTTGGCTATACAATCTCTTCGAGTCCATTCCTGAAAATGTAGCAGTCCGGTTCTTTATGGAGGCGAACTTTATGCAGGACATCATTCTGGATGAGTTCACTACCGAAGGCAACATACGTGGCTACCAACTGCCCATACTCCCGGACAAAAGAAAGAAGCCGGAAAAGATACAGCGAATTGAAGCTATATCGCCTTTATGGGAACGAGGATTCATCTATTACAACGAGGCTTTGAAAGACAATCCTGATATGGTTGTCGGCATTGAACAGACACTTGCATTGGAACGTGGCAGTCGCGTCCATGACGACGCACCTGACGCTGATGAGGGGGCTATATGGTACCTGCAAAGAGACACAAGACAACAACAGTCCAAACCGATGTTCGGAGCTCGTCCGACATCTAAAAATATATGGTAATATGATACAATACATCAAAAGACTTATTTTCGCTTGGAAGTACAAGCGTGCCGTCAAGAAGGCTATTAAACTCGCAAACCTTACAGGCTTGCGTTATTTCGTTGTCGTTATGAATGGTAAATTGAAGGTCGCACCTAAAAAGGCTTTCAAGGAACTAATCGCAAAGAAGCGATTCCGCAAGGGCACAACCATACAGGATATTGAGAAGTCGGCTCTATTCGTAACCAAATAGGAAGAAGGCAGTATGTTCATAACGGAAGAAGATTACAAGGTCGTTGTCGGGGAAACAGCCCTCAAGGTAATTTCTCAAACAGATGAGGAGAATCGCAACAATGCAGAAGCGGAAGCGCAGGAGGAGATATCCGGGTACTTGCGTCCGCGATATGACTGTAATGCAATATTCGCCGCCGAAGGGGAAGAACGCAACAGGCAGATAGTTATGTATGTCTGCGACATCGCCCTCTATCACATGGTATCAGCTATGCCTCAGAAAATGGGTTCGGAGATACGCAAGGAACGCTACGAACGCGCCATCAAATGGTTAGAGGGTGTTCAAGCCGGGAAGATTATGCCGGACTTGCCACTTGCTGTAGATGAGGAAGGCAACCCGACTGGAGAGAGTATTTTATACAGTTCACAACCACAACTTCGTCATAACTGGTAACTATGGGTTTCAAAGATTCTTTCAAAGGCTTCTCAAAGCCGGACAACATCATACACACGCCATACGGAGACTTTCACCTTGCCAAAGGGGACAAAAAGCGTGTGCAGAAAATGATAATAGACCTGCAAAGGGCAACCGATGCCCTGACTCGTCAGGATATGCAGGACTGGAGGCAAGCATGGCAAATGGCTATCAATGTGGATAGTCCGAACAGGCAACGCCTCTATGACATATACCGGGATGCAATGATTGACCTGCACCTTTCGGGCTGTATCGAGCAGCGAAAGGGTTTTGTTATGTCGAGGTCTTTCAAATTGGTGGATACTGCCGGAAACGAGAACGAGGAGGCAAGGCACTACCTCGAACAATCGTGGTTCAAGCAGTTGCTCAAGTATGCACTGGATTCTATCAATTGGGGGCACTCACTCATTGAATTGGGTGACATCACTACCGATGGGGACGGTTGTGTATGCTACGATGGCGTAAAGCTCATCCCCAGAAAGCATGTTATTCCCGAATATGGGCGTGTCGTTTCCGATCTTGGGCAGGATTGGACTTCTGGTATTGAGTACCGGCAACCGCCATATTCCGACTGGCTTATTGAAGCCGGATTATCTGATGACCTCGGTCTCTTGCTGAAGGCTGCTACCCAAACCATACCCAAAAAGAATATGCTTGCCTTTTGGGATACCTTCGGTGAAATATTCGGTATGCCTATGCGTATTGCCAAGACCACATCCAGGGATGAGAAGGAAAAGGCAAAACTGATGGATATGCTTAACAAAGCCGGCAGTTCTCTGTCAATGGTGGCAACCACTGAAACCGAAATTGAATTCGTGGAGAGCAGCAGAGGTGACTCATACAATGTGTATGACAAGCGTATCGATAGGGCAAACTCCGAACTCTCTAAACTCATCATAGGGCAGACTATGACCATCGAGGACGGAAGCAGCCTTTCCCAGTCGCAAACACACCTCACCGTTTTCGAGAACCTTGTAGAAAGCGACCGCGATATGCTCCGCGACATAGTAAACAATCAGTTGCTGCCACGAATGGTAAAACATGGTTTCCCTGTCAAAGGATTACGATTCGAATGGGACGATGCTGTGGATTACAGCCCGGAACAACAGGTAGCATTTGAAAAGATGATTACCGACCGCTATGAGGTGGACCCGAAGTATTTCGCAGACAAATACGGAATGCCCGTAGGTGAACGCCGACAGGCTGCACCTCCAAAGGACGATGATGAGGAGGACGAAAAGAAGTCTAAAGGCAAGCAAAAGAACGCACATCGTTTTTTCGATTGAGCCCCACTGATTATGTGGGGCTGCACCAAAGGTATGCAAGTCTGCTTGAGGGGCAACCGCTTGACTTTATCGCAGGTCGCAAGGAAGAAGAGGACAAACTGCGTGCAGAACTTTCAAGACTCTTTGACGGCATGATGGAAACCCTCTACAAGCAGGAGGGGGCAAATCTCAACATCACTATATTGGAAACGCCAAAGACGCAAGAGTTCATAGAAGCACATGCCGGAGCTTTGGACTCCTCTTTCAAACAGGTGGAGATGTCTGACCTTATGCGTCGCCGCTTGGAACGGTCAAACTATATCTTCTCCGGAATGAAAACCTTCCATGAGTTGAACGAGGCTTTCCCATCCCTGCTCGATGAGAACGGCAATAGGAAGCCATTCGAACAGTTTTTGAACGATGTTCGTAAGGTTGATGATACATACAACGGTAATTACCTACGTGCTGAATACAACTTCATTCAGGCATCGGCTCAAATGGCTGGCAAATGGGAACGCTTCATGGAGGATGGAGACCGATACAATCTCCAGTACAGAACTGTATGCGATGACAAAGTACGCCCGGAACACGCTGCTCTGCATGGGGTAACGTTACCTATAACTGATTCTTTCTGGGAGGAGTTCTACCCACCCAACGGTTGGGGTTGCAGATGTACGGTAGTTCAGGTTCGTAAATCGAAATATGCAGTAACCGACCACGAGGAAGCAATGTCCCTCGGAGAACTGGCGACAGGCAAAGACACCAAAGGCATCTTCCGCTTCAATCCGGGCAAACAAGAAAAGGCAATGCCGGACTATAACCCATATACCATTCGTAGGTGTAGGGATTGCGACATTGCAAAGGGCAAACTCAAATTGGCATTTGTCCCGGATAACGAACTATGTGCAGCTTGTGAGATACTACAGAAGTGTGTTGGCGACAGAAGCAAATCACAGATAGCGATTGAACGAACACACTATATGCACGAAATGGAGCCGCTATTAAGTCGGAAGGTGGAGAAAGCCATTGAAGGAGGTCGCCTGAATGTCGGATTCACAAAAGACGGAAATAAGCACCTGTTTGCTGATACTTTCGGAAGAACACGCATAGTGTCAAAAGACGACCTGAAAGATTTAGCGACCTATCTTGAGAATTCCGAGTATGTTGATGACTCCGCACTTACACACCCAAGAACGGACAATATAGAACACTTCTATTATTTCAAGGTTCAGGTGAATGGTAGATGGGTAAGGCTAAATGTGGCAAAGCATGTAAACAGGAGGGATAACGGACATGTAATAGTGAAATATTTCCTTTATTCCATCAATGACATTATTGAATAAAAAAGCAAAAGCACCAAAGGCGGCGGTTAGGACTCAAATGCCAGAATGCCATTCCTTCAATGCTTCTGCGTGCAAAGATAAGAACATTTTTTCAAACAACAACAAGATGAACAAGATTATTTCATTTCTAAATACAGCCTGAGACACACCGACATTCTCGAAGTTCGTGTTTATTGAGTAACTTTGCACCCGAAATGGTGGAGTTCCCCATAAGCCGTGTGGTTTACCGGTCGAACAACAACGCGAACTCGGCTGGCGGTGTGTCGTATGCGAACGCGAATAACGACTCATCGAATACGAACACGAACATCGGGTCGCGTCTCGCAAACAACCAAAACAAATTCAATCGGCGTACAACACCGGGGACGTGTCCTCAATGTCGTGCCGAGGGGAACAAGCCACAGCAACAGCAGCCTATCGGTTGGAAAGCTGAAAAATTAAATGAACGGGTAGAGTTTGGTAGGTCATCAAGGCTCGAAGAACTTAGGCCCAAGGAAGGAAGGCATTAGCCTAAAATTAAAAAAGTATGCGAAGAGAAGGTTACATCATTGAAGAGATTACGGACTACTCCAATATGGCGGAGTCGTTCAAGCAGGTTCTTCGTGGCAAAAAGCGGAAACGCTGTCGCCAAGGACAATACCTTCTTGCGCATCAGGAAGAGGTGATACAGGAACTGACCAAACAGATTGCCGAAGGCTCATTTAAGGTTAGCGGTTATCGGGAGAAAGAGATTACTGAGGGTGGCAAACTTCGCCATATTCAGGTTCTCTCCATGAAAGACCGTATCGCAGTACACGCTATAATGGCGGTGGTCGATAAACATCTGAAGAGGAGGTTCATCCGTACAACCTCTGCGAGTATTGAAGGACGGGGAATGCACGACCTTATGAAGTACATTCGTCGGGATATGCAGGAGGACCCGGAAGGAACCCGGTACTGTTACAAGTTCGACATCTCCAAGTTCTACGAGAGTGTCAAACAGGACTTCGTGATGTATTGTGTCCGTAGGGTCTTCAAGGACAAGAAGCTCATTAACCTGTTGGACGGGTTTGTACGTATGATGCCGGAAGGTATCAGTATCGGATTACGATCATCGCAGGGGCTGGGCAACCTGTTACTGTCTGTGTATTTAGACCATTATTTGAAAGACAGGTACGGGGTCCGTCATTTCTACCGCTATTGTGATGACGGTGTCGTACTCGGTAACGTGAAATCGGAATTGTGGGAGATTCGTGATGTTGTCCACGAGCAACTGGAGCAAATAGACCTGAAGGTCAAAAAAAGCGAAAGAGTGTTCCCTGTGGACGAGGGTATAGACTTCTTGGGGTATGTTATCTACCCCGACCATGTACGACTACGCAAACGCGTAAAGAAGAACTTTGCCCGAAAAATGCACGAGGTAAAAAGTAGAAAAAGGCGACGTGTTTTGATAGCAAGTTTCTACGGAATGGCAAAACACGCCAACTGTATAATGTTATTCAATAAATTAACAGGCAAAGAAATGAAATCTTTTAAGGATCTGAATGTCGCTTACAAGCCCGAAGATGGCAAGAAGCGATTTCCGGGTGTTATGGTTAGCATCCGGGAGTTGGTAAACCTGCCCATAGTCATTAAAGACTTCGAGACAGGAGTAAAAACAAGTCAAGGCGAAGACCGTTGCATCGTTGCGATCGAGGTAAACGGTGAGCCGAAAAAGTTCTTTACCAACTCGGAGGAGATGAAGAATATTCTCCTACAAGTGAGTGAAATACCCGATGGCTTTCCCTTTGAAACAACCATCAAGTCTGAAACCTTTGGTAAAGGCAGAACAAAGTACGTCTTTACTTAGTAGTACACAAATTTTCAACGTATGAGAAGAATTGAAGGCTCTGCAGGGGTAAAACTGATTGAATGCACGAACCCTGCGAAAAACAAATGGCGCATCCGTTGGGATGTGAAAGAGAAAGAAAACGGTTCGGCTAACTATATGGAAGAAGAGTTCGACCACAAGCCCACTGAAGACGAGATTAGACAAACGGTCATTGCTTGGTTCAACACCCAAACCGATATGTCTATCCTATCCGGGTTTGAATGGAACGGTATGTCTATCTGGCTATCAAGCGAGAACCAATTCAACTACAAGGCAGCCTATGACCTTGCAGTACAGACAGCCGGGGCAACGCTGCCTGTAACATTCAAGTTCGGAACAGACGAAGCTCCATGCTACCATACTTTCACAACAGTAGAGGAACTTTCCGACTTCTACACGAAAGCAATGCAGCATATCCTGTCGGCACTGGCTGACGGTTGGAACAAAAAGGATGCTTTCAGTTTGGATTCATACCGCCTATGAAACAAGAGATAACGATTGATGGATTGAGCATCGCCTACTCCATTGAGGAAAAGAATATCAGAGCAGTCATGGGACAAGGGCATATTTACCGCCCTCTCACATACAACGATATGATAAACATCATTTATCGGGGGTTGCAACGCACCTGCGGATATACCGCCGATGAGTTTCTTAACGCCGTTCTCAAAGGACAAATCTACACATCCAAAGGACGAAACCAATACTCCCTCTCAGTCATACGTCGCAGAATCAGGGAGCGCATCTTTGATGCAAACCGCAATTACGCAATAGCACAAAGCAAAATGTCATAATCATAAAGGGGCTGGAACTTATCCAACCCCTTTACGTTTCAGTTTTTCAGCACAACCTCCGTCACACTGCTTTTGTCAAGCGAAACAGTACATTTCTTTTGCTTGTAATAAGTACCCTTTCCAAAGTAATCCAATGAAACTTCCTCTGAAGAGGTATAAAGAGTATCACTCAACGCATCTGCCGGAAGGCTTGTGATTCCCACAGACAACTGTTTGCTTTCTACCATAATATCATCATGCGTGCCGTTCTTGATAATCAAAGCAAAGTCATTGTTCAACGGTGGATCAATAACAATATCTTCACTACACGAAGTGAATGACAGCATAACTGTGCATATAAAGAAAATCTTTTTCATATCATTGACTATAATTTGCTGCAAAGATACAACGATTATTTCTCATAAAGTTTGTTTCGGAAGTCAATTTTTAGCACACGACTACGAGGTTCAACTTGTTCTGATACACTTAGTCTGCGTTCAAGCCATGATATACGCTCCTTCAGCATTCCTATCTGCTTGCTGTTTTCTATCATGGCATCCATATAGCGTTGTTCCAACGTCAATAATAAGCGTTCCATAATCAACCCTCCTTACCGCTAAAGTCCAACATCAATTGCTTACTCTCTTGGTGCTTCAAACTCGCACATAGCAACAGCTTCACACCCAATTCGCACACGAACCACCCCGGCTGCGTCACGCCGTAAATCCAAATCTTCTTCGCAAGCGTTCGCTTCGCGTTCAGTCGCTTCACGCTTTGGCTACTCTCCGTGCGACTGCCGATGCAACTATGTACATCGTTCAGCGAATACCATTTCACACCCTCAACCTCTATCACACGTATCTCGCCATCCTGATACTTCACCCTGCCGTAGGGCACATCGCGGGCATCCAAGTAGTCGCCATCCTGTTTCTTCACACCATAGTAACCCTTCTTGCGGAGACTTGGCAATACCTCTGCCGTCACCCATTTGCGGAACTTCTTGGCTTCCGGCTTGCGACTCTGGAAAATTAAGGAATACAAACCACTCTCGCTGACAATTTTGGTTTCTTGTTTGCGACCAATTGCATCTATGAGGTAAACACTACTTACCTCATCTTCATCAAGGGATTTCACAGCCATTTTGTGGTTGGAATGCTCAAGCACCTCACACACATCTTTGGCTACAAACCAAGGTTCACTGTTGATTAACTGCACCCGAATGGGTGTCTTCTCTTGGCTGAAGTTGAACACTTCCACCTGCCCGGTCATCGGGACTTCATTCTTGTTTAACATACGTTTATTTATTAGAGCATTATGTGGACGAAAAAAGACGGCATCCACTTCCCGTCGCTCTAAATCCTAAACGCATGGACTTGCACAAGCCATTACAGCCTATGCACGGGGTTAGATACCGTCAGTCTTATACAGTCGCCGTCCGAGCATAAAAAATGCCCAGTGCGGTGCATTGGACAGACTACGCTATCCACGCGTTTTCGAAATTTAGAGCACCGCAAATATACAACAACTTTTAGAAATCAATGCACGCTTGCACGATTTTTTGCACTTCACAGTGCATTTTTCAGTTTGTAAGGGTGTCGCAAAACGCTACACCCTTACCTTATTTACTCTATAAAGGTACTAAAAATTCGCCACATTACCAACCTTTTAACCCGTTTATTTCAATCGTTTTATTGCAACACACTGATAAACCTCTATATTCTCTACTATCTCTTCGTGGTTATGGTTGGTGTCACTCTCTATCAAATCAAGTTCCAAGAACTTTTCCCCACCTAATCCGGTCAATGTTTCGTGTAACAGTTCCGGCAAATCAAACACCCCCAACGCTTCTTCTTTAAAGTCGCTTCCATCGGACGCTGCACCTTCCCAATCGGTTACTATATGCAGGTGTATTTGTGGTTCTGCCCGGTACTCCACACCTTCAACTATGGCTTCCCACCTTATAGGTTTGAACTCGACAAATACTGCCGGGCGTGCCCAGTTCTCCTCTTGCTCAATGAACTCTACATTGTGGTTCCACAGGTCGATGTGCTTAATGATTCGTTCTGCTCCCTCTGGGACATCAGTTCCCTCCACATGGTGGCATACTGAGCCATCAGGCAAACGATACAGTTTTCTCAAGTAGTTACAAAGCTCGTTATACAATTCTTTTCTCATTTTCGTCTGATTTCAAATTCAACATTAAAGTATTCTGTTATATTCTCTTCTATTATCTCCCTGACTGTTTGCTCCACCTCTGGCGATGTTCCCAAGAAACGCCGCCTCGGTATAGTGATTGTCCGTCCGACCTTCATCAATGCCATAAACTTCCAAAACTCGGCTTCGGTACTCAACTGGATGGTGCGTTTGTCATTTCTGCGTTCCCCATTTTTCTTGCGACCGAAAGAACCGGTTGCCTCGTAGTACTTGTGCCAAAAAAAGCGTTTCATTTTTGCCGTCACTCTGATTTCACCTCCATCATTGTGAATAGCTGCATACGGTTCATTGGTAAAGAAAGTTATGCTGTTTTCTGTTGTCCGACTTGATATACTTTGCCTCAAGCGTCCACTATCCACCAAAATAGAACCTCCGGGGCGTGTGGGACTTTTACGCCTTTGCCACGCCTCGGAGAAAAATGCTTGCCGTTCAAAATTACGGTCAAACTCATCTGTCAGGTCTATCCGAATATCATTCAAGATATTGCGGATTATCTTCTGTACATCCTTATTCATCGAACATTCCAAAGAATAAATCCAACTCCTTCGGCACCTCATTCTTCGGTTCACTGGAGGCGTTGAGTATATTGTAAAAGGTTCGTTCAGATATACCATAAACAGGATATACGTACCTGCGCCATATTTCGCGGTTCGGAACACCGCGTTTGGCATGCTCGTCGTATATCCTATTTATATCGGTCACTCTCTTCTGATAACTTACTCCGCGCCTCTTGGCCATAAATTGAGTTCTGCTTGCTGGTTGTTACTGTTTAGGTATCGGTTTATATGGTCGAATGTCAAAGGTCATTTTGGCACTGACCGTTACACGACCACTTCCCTCGCATTGTTCACATATCCGTTCCTCCAGTGTATCTGGGTCCCGGTATTTGCCTGTGCCGCGACATTTGCGGCACAGGGCTACTTTCGGTTGTTTTTCTACTTCCTGTATCATATCACTTCTGTTTAGGATTCTGTCATTCCAAGTGGAATAGGATTCCACATTCCACCTTCAGTCTTTACCTCTGCACGAATGAACTGCTTTGACACTGCCGGTTGATAGGCCTCCTCAATGATTTTTACACCCTGCAGCATTTCCTCTGCACCCATCTCATCAGCTATCTTGCGAAGCTGTATAATGCGACTTGCCTTGAGTGTGCCCTTTGCATCACGAGCCAACAGGCGGAGTACCATACTAACCAATGCTTGTGTCTTCTCATCATTGGCAAGCCCGGATATATAATCCTCGACCATATCAATACCCTCCTTCACTGTATCGCGGTAGCCATCAGTCACATACACACCCAATGTTATACGCTTGTTGCCTTCGCTGTTGGTAAAGGTGTGGCTGCGCTGATCATCCTTGACCTTGGTCTTGAATATCTCGCCTTTCATTTCAAGAATGGTCTTGAAGTTGTCCAGTACAGCTTGCTTGCTATCCTTGATCTGCTCACTGATAGACTGCAGCACCGGGATAGAACGTTCAATCTCCTCATCGACCAATTGCTTGTACTGTTCGCGGTCAGCCTTGGCTTTCTCTTCTGCTGCTTTCTTTGCCTTTTGAGCTTGGAACGCTTCAAATTCGGCTCTTTCCTGTTCCGTCATTTCAACGGTGGTTTTCTTAATGTCGTCCATTGTTATACGATTTTGTTGTTAATCTACTTTTTCAAGTACTTGTTTGATTGCGTTATCGGTCGCCTCGCTGTCATTGAACAAAGCATGAACCAATGCTATCATAATCTGAAGCACCGGGTCCATTATAGCCTTCACTAAAATGATAGGACCAAACAACGCAACGAATAGTATCTTCCCCAAATACTTTGCTACTCTTTTCAAATTCTCTTTCATTGTCTTATTGATTTAATGGTTTAACCTTCTATGATTTTATCGTCTTGAAGCATCTGCTTGAATACTCTGTCGCGTTCTGCTTTCGAGGGGTATGTATTATGCGTTTTCCAACCTCCATTGCTTCCGGTACTCACTTTAATTCTTGGCGATGGATAATCATCTTTTCTGATTATCATAAAGCCGGCTTTCTTGAGCTTGTTCTGGTCGTCTATACTCATATTCATTCCTCCTCATAGTTTTGCATTTCACACTCGTCATTGATTGACATTGTTTCATATTGGGCATATGCCCAGTCGGCAAGTTCGCTGAAAAACTGTGCCGCTTCGTCACGCTCCATGGTAAGGGAGGCTTCTGTTGCCTGATGTTTCAGTGCTTTCAATCCATTATTCATAACATTAACATTTTGGGGTGCTTTCACCGATTGGAATCAAGTAGGTTATTTCACCCGTTGGTTTAACTTCTTTTTTCTGTTTGAGTCCACCTTTGCGCTGGATGGAGCGAAGCTTGACGGCAAGCGCATCGAGTTCTTCATTCTTCAGTCTGGCGAAAGGTTTCCCGGCTATTCGTTGGTCTTGGCAGAAGTAATTGATGCGAGTCCAGTCTGTTGTATCTATGCCAAGCTCTTGCATGAGCTTTAGGCATTTGCTTCGTTTCTTCTTCTGTTCTTCTTTCCTACCAGTCAGCTTTTCCAGACCTTCACAGCAAGCATTGTACTCTGCAATTGTCATCTCCTTCAGACTCTCGGTGCGTCCCCAAGTGTACTGTCTTACAATCTCACGCTTGAAGCTCTCCCGGTCACCACTATAGGGCAGTTGGTTGAACGATGCGTAAAAGCGTGCAAAATTTGTTACTTCTTGTGCCATAAGTCAAATCTTTTTAATGTTCACCTTACAATCTCTATAGTGTGTTCGCACGTAGTTCGCAAACAAGATATCTGTTGTCTCTATTACTCTGTAGCCTCTTGTCTTTGCCTTCCTTATTCGCAAATCCGTTTCTATTCGCCGAGCGACCCACTCCTCGACAACAGACCGCGCATCTTCATTTCTAACGAGCAACTGGAACAACTCTTTTCCAGCGCAATATTCAAGAACTCCCATACATCACTCTATTGTTAGTTGGATATTAAATTTGAATTCCTTACATAGTCGCCTTATCTGTATGACCTTCATCGGGTCCTTGTCGTAGGCGAAGTATATCTCTCTTGCCTTGGTGTTGCACCGAACTCCCTTCTTCCGTAGCCTATAAAGCAGGTTGGCTCGCCGTTTCAGTCTCTTCTCCATCTTTTAGCGTATTATAAACTTCAACTTCTTTCTCTTCCCAGATGCTGTAATAAGCACCCACCAGACCGGCATATCGTCCTTGGCAATAGGCTCGATAACCTTGCGTGCGAACTTTTACACCAGCCTTATACTTCAGTCTGATTGCTGGTTTGCCAAGGGGCTTTCCTTTGTCCTCCTGGCTGATGAAGATGAATGTCTTCTTCGGGAAGCGTTCTATCAGTTCTACAGTAAGTCGATATTCCCACCCCGCTTCATAAGCCTCTTGATAACTATCGACTATGATAAACTTTGCACTTTTGGGCTTTGCCAGTCGTTTGCCCAGCTCTTCTATATCGCCATCAGTTATGATGCGGAAAGAGCCTTGGACCTCGTTCATCTTGAAACGCTCGAGACGCTTCTGCATAGACAATCCGACACCTTCCTCAAGAGAGACATACAACACGTTTCCTATTCCGCAAAGCATCTTGGCAAGCTGCATTACAAAGGAACTTTTACCACTTGCACTGGGTCCCGTAATGAACCAAGTGTCGCCCTGTTCCGGTTCCCCGAATACCTCTTTCCACTTACCTGTAAACGGCAGCACCTTGTGGTTGATACTTGCTACATCTTTTGGACTGTATGCTCTCTTAGCCATCGTTACTTTTCCTTTTTAAGTTCGGCTATAAGGACATCGGCAAGAAACACTGTTGTTTTAGCCGCTGCAGTCATTTGGTCGGCTCTTGTAAAATCAAGAACACGAGGATATATCTCCTTTGCTATCTCATAGCGTCGTTGTTCCCAATTTACTTCATTCGCTATTTTCATTTCGCGATAAATACCCTTGATGGCTTCCACCGCTTGCATCTCTATCTGTTTCATAATTACTCCTCTGTTATTGATTCAACTTTATACTGTAAAAATCCTTGAATGATATGTGGTGGGTGATGTATTGGACAAAGCTGACCGACATGGATTCCCCAGTACGGCACATAAGCGTCTTTCCAAATTTCATTTTGAAATGGTCCGGCTTCCTCCACAAGACCACCTTCGTTCACTTTGAGCCAAAGCAAATCCTGACCTTTATCTTCTAAAACTATCTTCACCATCGCCTACGCCATTTTAAGTTTCTCAATCTCCGTATATACACGACGGAGTCCACCGTTAGTCTTACGCACAAGGGTTGCGATATCGGTACCTGCTGGGGCATTCACCTTCGCCACGGCACAAGCCTGGTCCTTCAGGAACTTCTCACGCTCCTTGCCGTCATCGGGTGTCACCTTGCTGTATCTGTCACCGTAACGGCTCAACATCTCGGTGTAGCCCACCTTCTGGTGCTCGATTGAGCGTTCAATCTTCGCCTTCAGACCATCGGCACCCATCATATACCAGGCGCAACATCTTTCGGTAGCGTTCCACAAGGCTTTGAGCTCAAGGAACGCCTCATACTGAAGGTCGCCAGCTTCATCAAGAATGATAAGGGGAGTTTCGATAGAACGGAGGTAGTACACAAGATCCTCGTAAACATCGCCGTATCTTCCGTTGCTGTTCACGCCAAACTCACTGGCTATCTTACGCACCAGCTTCAGCTTTGTCTTCACCTGTGAGCAGTCCACATAGATTGCGTTACGGTGTCCTTGTACATAGTAGCGTGCGGTGAAGGTCTTGCCGATATTCGGTAT